>VAYL01000067.1:0-370 GCA_005884305.1 Actinomycetota bacterium | reverse complement strand
GTCACCGTAGGCGTTTGACCGCCGACAGCACCAACCCCAGCGACGCTCGCACGGAGATGGAGATGGTCGCCGACATCTTCGTCTTCAACGCGTCTACGACGGCACCAAGCCCGCCGGCTCGAACGACGTCTACTCGGGGGCTCTTTGTCGTCGACGCCTCGGTGATCCCCGGCGCGGTGCTCGCTCACCCGACGCTGACGATCATGGCTCAGGCGCTGAAGACCATGCAAGCCGCCGTGGCCTGAACGCCCCCGAGCCTTTTGCAAGAATGCCCGTCGTCGATCGCCGTCGACGGGAGGAGGCAGCATGTCGTTCGAGCGGTGGGAGCGGTGGGGTCCTCTGACGGGAGTGGTTTCGGTCGTGTTAATGG
>VAYL01000066.1:14293-15859 GCA_005884305.1 Actinomycetota bacterium | reverse complement strand
CGGCCGGTGGCCCGCGCGAGGTCCCCGGCTTCACTGGCAAGTTCATCGCCCCGACGGTGCTCGCGGGGGTCGAGGACGACACGCGCATCATGAAGGAGGAGATCTTCGGCCCTGTGGTGCCGATCATCGTCGTCGACTCCGAGGAGGAGGCGATGCGGCGCGCCAACGACTCGAACTTCGGCCTTGGCGCCTCGGTGTGGACCAAGGACCGCGCGAAGGGCGAGCGGATGGCGAAGCGCATCGAGTCCGGAATGGTCTGGATCAACGACCACTCCTACACGCACGCCGCATGCCAGTGCTCGTGGGGCGGCGTCAAGGACTCGGGCGTCGGCCGCTCGCACTCGAAGTTCGGGTTCTACGAGTGCGTCGACGTCAAGCTCGTCGCGTGGGAGCCGGGCCGCACGCGCGACTTCTGGTGGCAGCCATACGACCGGACTCTCGGCGAGGCGGTTCGGGCCAGCGCCAAGCTGCTCTACGGTCGCAATGGGCAGCGCGTCCAGGCGCTGCGCGAGGGCGGGATCCCGCTGCTGCGGGTCACGGCCCGCACCCTCCGCAAGGACTAGCGGGGCTCAGTCGTCGGCGTCACACGGGCGGCGGGCGACCAGCCGCTCGCCTGCGACGTATCGGTGCTCTTCTCCGAGCGCGACTGGATGTCGTAGGTGTGGCCGGTCTGGACGGGTACCGGCTTGCCGCTGGCGCCGAAGGTCGCCTGCGAGCCCGTCACGTCGTTCTTCCAGACCTTCCACGCGCCGCCGTCGACGCGATAGCGGACGTCGAACTTGCCGCCGGTATCGCCCGTCCCCGGTGACCACCTCACGACGAACGAGCTGGCCGTCTTGTTGAAGATCTGCGGCCGGATCTTGATCGTGCCGGCCATGCCACCCGAGCGGCTGCCGTGCGCCTCGCAGTAGTAGTGGAAGCTTCCGGCCGAGGGGACGATCGTGAACCCGGAGGGATTGTTGCTCGTTATGGAACCCGAGCGGAAGAGCTTGTCGTCCTGGCGGACGTTGTGCGGAGCGAACGTGTGCCCGCTCGAGCCCCACTGCCAGTGGATGCCGCCCGCCCCCACGGTCTTGCTCACGGTTGCCGGCGCGAAGGTGAAGGTGTCGTTGGGGGCTACGGTGAGCGTCGTGGTGGAACGCCCGAACGCAAGGGCCGGAACGGCCAGCAGGCCGACGGTCGCGCCGATCAGCAGATAGCGCCTCATCTCAACCCCCTGTGAATCCGTTCAATGCTCCCTGCCTTTATACGGCAGCCCGTTACCGCAGGTTCAGCTTAGTGGCTGAGACAATCGCAGTGGAATGGCTGATGCCGCCGCACTCAAGCGACCGGCAGCTCCCGAGAGCGCGCCGGCAGCCACCGAGGCCGTCGAGCTGCGCGGGCTCTGGCGCGCGTTCGGGGACCGGGCGGTGCTGCGAGATCTCACGATCTCGGTTCCGGCCGGGAGTACGCTGGCCGTGCTCGGCCCGAACGGTGCCGGTAAGACCACTCTTCTGCGCATGCTCGCGACCCTGCTTCGGCCGACGGTCGGTCAGGTCAGCGTGCTCGGCTGCCCGCTTCCGCGCG
>VAYL01000066.1:0-14258 GCA_005884305.1 Actinomycetota bacterium | reverse complement strand
AACCTTCGGTTCCAGGGCCGTCTGTATGGGCTTCCCGGCGAGGGCCGCGAGCGAATCGCCCAGCTCCTCGAGCGGGTGCGCATGTCGCGGCGCGCTGACGAGCTGGTGCGAAACCTCTCGGCCGGGATGGTGCAGCGGATCGCCGTCTGCCGAGCGCTGCTTCACGAACCCGAGCTCCTGCTCCTGGACGAGCCGCGCTCGCACCTCGACCCCGAGGCCGCCTCCTTGGTCGAGCCCCTGCTGGGGCCGGAGCCGGGCCGCACGCGCGTGCTCGTCACGCACGACGTCGACGCGGGACTCGCTGAGGCCGACCTCGTTCTCGCGCTCCGCGCCGGCGGCTCGGTCGCGTACGCCGGGCCCGCGAGCGGACTGTCGGCGGGAGACGCACGAGCCATCTACGGGGGCGCGCCATGAGGCGGCCGAGCTCACTCTCCGCGCTTCGGGCGATCCTGGCGAAGGACCTGCGAGTTGAGCTCCGCACGCTCCAGTCGGTGCCGGCCATGGCGCTGTTCGCGGTCACGACCTTCGTGCTCTTCCGCTACGGCCTGGACCGCGAGGCGCTCAGCGGAAGCCTCGCGGCGGGGGTGCTGCTCGCCACCGTGCTCTTCGCCGCGATCCTCGCGATCAACCGCCTCTTCGTCGCCGAGCGCGAGGAGGGGGGCTTCGACGCCCGCCTCGCTCCGGTCGACGGCACCGCGCTCCTCGGTGCCAAGGCCGCATCGCTCGTGATCTACCTCCTGGTGCTGGAGGTGATAGCCGTCCCGATCTTCGGCCTCTTCTTCCTCGACTCCTGGAGCGGCATCCCGCCGCTCGCCGGGGTGCTCGTGCTCGCTGACCTGGGCCTCGCCGCCACCGGCGTTCTGATCTCCTCCATCGCGGCGAACTCGCGGGCGCGGGATCTGCTCGTGCCGCTCATTCTGCTCCCGCTGCTCGTGCCGGTGATGATCGCGGCCGCCGGCGCGTCGCAGGACCTCCTCGCCGCAGGCGGTCCGTCATACGGCGGAGTGGCCAAATGGCTGGCTGTGCTGGCCTTCTACGATATGACGTTCGCGGCGGTTGGCTTTGCCGTTTACGACTATCTCCTCGAGGACTAGGCCGCCGACAGCTCGTATGAAGCTCCCCAGCCTCCGAGTCAACGCAATCGCAGCCACGCTGGTCCTTTTGGCCGGCTTCGCGCTGGTCTTCTTCTACGCGCCGCTCGACGCGGATCAGGGGTTCATCCAGAAGATCTTCTACCTGCACGTCCCGCTGGCGATCTGCTCGCTCGTCGGGTTCGTCGTCGGCGGGCTCCTCGCCGTCGCGCACCTTCGCACGGGCGATTCGCGGTGGGACGCTCGCTCCTACGTCGCCATCCACCTCTCGATCATCTTCGGCGTCGGCGTCCTGATCACGGGATCCATCTGGGCCAAGGCCTCGTGGGGCAAGTGGTGGGTCTGGGACGAGCCGACCCTCGTGAGCTTCCTGATCGTGTTCCTGCTGTACGCGACGTACTATCCGCTGCGCTACGCGATCGAGGATCGCGACCGCCAGGCGCGCTACGCCTCGGTGTTTGCCATCACGGCGGGGGCGTTCGTGCCGCTCAACTTCGTCGCGGTTCGCATGGCACAGTCGCTCGTCCACCCGCGGGTCTTCGCGACCGCCAACGGCGGCCTCCCCGGCTCGATGCTCCTGACCTTCCTCGTCTGCCTGGCGGGGATGGGACTCCTGTGGCTGGCGCTGGTGCGCTTCGAGCTGGCTGCCAAGTCGGCGTCGGCGAGCCTCTCGCGGCTCCGCCGCGCTCTCGAGGGTGAGCCGGAGATCCCGACTCAGGGCTCACGCATCGCTCCCGCCGCTCCTCCGAGCGCGCCGCAGGTGACGACCTGATGCCTGCGCTTCCGCTCGACGAGGCCGGCAAGTACGTCGCGGCGGCGTACCTGGTCTTCCTGGCCCTGATCCTCGTCTACGTCGCGATCATGGCGGCAAAGCTCGCGCGAATCGACCGCGAGCTGGGCGAGCTGGCCGATGTCGCCGACGGCAGGGCCCGTTCGGAAGGTGAATCCCGTGGCTGAGCTACTTGCATTGGGAATCTCGCACAAGACGGCGCCGCTCGAATTGCGCGAGCGCGTCGCGCTGACCGAGGGGCGCGCCGCGGGCGTGCTGCGGGAGCTCGTCGAGGCACGCGAGGTCCAGGAGGTCGCGAGGCGGTCGCGATCTCCACCTGCAACCGCAGCGAGGTGTACCTGGTGGTGGGCGACGCGGTGGAGGCCGAGACGACCGTGCTGGGGATGCTGGCCCGCCAGGCGGGCATCCGCCCGACCGAGCTGGCCGAGGCGATCTACGCGGTGCGCAACTGCGACGCGGCGCGCCACCTGTTCCGGGTGACCAGCGGGCTGGAGTCGATGATCATCGGCGAGGCCGAGGTGCAGGGTCAGGTCAAGCGTGCCTACGAGCTGGCGCTCGTGGAGGGGGCCACCGGGCCGATCCTGAACCGGCTCTTCCGGGGTGCGCTCGCCGCGGGCAAGCGGGCGCGCTCGCAGACAGGCATCACCGAGCGGGGCGTCTCCGTTCCGTCGGTGGCCGTCGAGCTCGCGCAGCGCACCCTCGGCGACCTGTCGAGCCGGCTGGTGCTCGTCGTCGGCGCTGGCGAGACCGCCGAGCTGACGGCTCGGGCGCTTGCGGCGCGCGGCGTCGAGCCGGCGTTCATCGCGAATCGGCGCTACGACCGGGCGATCGGCCTGGCGCAGCGATTCGGCGGCCGGGCGGTTCGCTTCGAGGAGCTTCCGGAGCAGATGGCCAAAGCGGACATCGTCGTCGCGTCGACGAGCTCCCCGCACCACGTGATCGAGCGCGACGAGCTCGTCCAGGTGATGGCCGCGCGCGGCGGCCGGCAGCTGCTCCTGATCGATCTCGCGGTGCCCCGCGACGTGCACCCCGATTGCCGCGACGTGGAGGGCGTCGGCCTGTTCGACATGGACGACCTCCAGACGCTCGTTGAGCGAAATGCGTCGGGCCGCGAGGCGGAGGGCCGCCGCGCGGAGAGCATCCTGCGCTCCGAGCTCGCGAGCTTCGAGCGCTGGATGGCATCGCAGAACGTCGTGCCGACGATCGCGGCGCTGCGCGCCCGCGCCGACGAGATCACCGCGGGCGTCCTGGCCGAGAACGAGCAGCGGTGGGAGTCGCTGAGCGAGGCCGACCGCGAGCGCATGCGTGCGATGGCCAGGGCAATCGCGAGCCGCCTGCTGCACGAGCCGACCCTGCGGCTCAAGCGCTCCTCCGGCGAGGAGGACGCCTATGTCTACGTGAACGCGCTCCGCGAGCTGTTCGGCCTCGACTCGGAGAGCGCGCCCGCCCAGGGGGCGGATGCCGAGGTGCGACCGCTTCGCGACGTACGCCGCGGCCGCTCGGCCAGTTGACGCACACGGAGCTCGTCAAGCTCGGGACTCGCGGGAGCAGCCTCGCTCTCGCCCAGGCCCAATCCGTCGCCGATGCCATCGGGGACGCCGAGGTGGTCCTGGTCCGATCCACGGACTCTGAGCCTGGAGACAAGGAGCGCTTCGTCCGGGGCGTCGAGCGGGCGCTGCTCGCCGGTGAGGTGGACCTGGGCGTCCACTCGGCGAAGGACGTCCCCGGGCAGCGGCCGGACGAGCTCAGGCTGGCCGGGGTCCCGGCCCGGGAGGACCCTCTGGACGCTTACGTGGGAGAGGCATCCTCGCTCGGCGAGATCACCCCGGGCTCGCGAATCGGCACCTCCAGCCTCCGGCGGCGCTCACAGCTCCTGGCGGTGCGCGATGACCTGGAGGTCGTCGACCTTCGCGGCAACGTGGACACCCGGCTTCGAAAGCTCTCGGAGGGGGCCTACGACGGCATCGTGCTGGCGGCGGCAGGGCTGCGCCGGCTGGGCCGGGAGAGCGAGATATCGTTCACGTTCGCGATCGACGTGCTCACGCCCGCGCCGGGCCAGGGCTCGCTCGCGCTCGAGGCGCGGCGCGACGATGCGTCAGCGGCTTCCCAGGCCGCGCGGATCTCCGACCACGACGCCCTCGTGGAGTTGACCGCCGAGCGAGCCGCCGTCGTTGCCATGGACGCGAGCTGCCAGACGCCGGTGGGCGTCTGCGCCCGCCTTGGTGAAGAGGAGCTGGAGCTCCACGGCTACGCGGGGCTGCCCGACGGCTCCGAGTGGGTTCGCGACCGGGTGGCGGGCGACCCGGAGCAGCCGGTCGCCCTGGGCGAGTCGTTGGCCGAACGGATGCTGGCGGCCGGCGCCCGGGAGATCCTCGAGCGCGCAGAGGAGGCGGCGTGACGCCCGCCGCGCGCCCCGGCGTCGTGTACCTGGTCGGCGCCGGACCGGGCGATCCCGGGCTCATGACCGTGCGCGGCGCAGAGCTCGTCGCGAGCGCCGACGTGATCCTGCACGACCGGCTGATTCCCGCCGAGGCGCTGCGCGGCGCGCGCGAGGATGCCGAGCTGGCGTACGTCGGCAAGCGCCCCGGCGAGGCCGAGATCGAGCAGCCGGACATCGAGCGCCTGATGGTCGAGCACGCGCGCGCCGGGCGGAGCGTGGTGCGGCTGAAGGGCGGCGACCCGTTCGTGTTCGGCCGGGGGGCTGAGGAGGCCGAGGGCCTCGCCGAGGCCGGAATCCCCTTCGAGGTCGTGCCGGGCGTCACCGCGGGCGTGGCCGCACCGGCCTACGCCGGCATCCCGGTGACGCATCGCGACGATGCCTCCGCGGTCGCGTTCGTCACCGGTCACGAGGATCCGTCGAAGGATGGGTCGGCCATCGACTGGGACTCCCTCGCCCGCTTCCCGGGGACGCTCGTCCTCTACATGGGTGTCAGGCGCCTGGGCGAGATCGTCGCCCGCCTGATCGCGGCGGGCCGCAGGGCCGAGGAGCCCGCAGCGGTCGTCGAGCGCGGCACGACGCCGGTGCAGCGAACGGTCCATGCGTCCCTCGCCGAGTTGCCCGACGCCGTCGCCAGGGCCAAAGTCAAGCCCCCCGCGATCGTCCTGGTCGGCGCCGTGGCGGCGCGCCGGGAGACGATCGCATGGCTCGAGCGCCGGCCGCTCTTCGGACGCCGTGTCGTCGTCACACGGGCGCGCGCTCAGGCCAGCGGGCTCGCCGCGACGCTGGCGGCTCTGGGAGCCGACGTCGTCGAACTGCCGGCGATCCGGATCGAGCCGCGCCTTGACACGCCCCAGGTGCGCGACGCAGTCGGTGCGATTCACTCCTACTCCCTGATCTGCGTGACGAGCCCGAACGGCGCGTGCCTCCTGTTCCAGGCACTGGCGGAAGCCGGGCTCGACGCCCGCGCGCTCGCCAACGCCACCGTCGCGGCGATCGGCCCTGGAACGGCCGCCGCGCTCGCGAACCGAGGCATCCGGGCCGACGTCGTTCCGGAGCGGTCGGTCGGCGAGGCGCTCGTCGAATCCCTGGCCGCCGTCGACGTGATGGACCGCCCGGCCCTGGTGGCTCGCGCCGCGGAGGCGCGGGACGTCCTGCCCGAAGCGCTTCGCGACCGGGGCGCGAAGGTCGACGTGGTCGCTCTGTATGAGACCGTTGCGGAGCAGCCCGACCCGGTGGCCGTGGAGGCCGCGCAGTCGTCCGACTACGTGACCTTCACGTCGTCCTCGACCGTGCGGAATTTCGTCGCGGCGGTCGGCGATCGGGTGCCGCACGACGCCAGGATTGTCTCGATCGGCCCGGTGACGAGCCAGGCGGCGCGAGAAGCGGGCCTCGAGGTGGCCGTCGAGGCCGAGCGTCATGACCCGGACGGACTCGTGGATGCTCTGCTTCAGGACGCCGCGACGCGAACGGTTGTCGGTTGACCCGGACGCCCGGTGTCCCTAGCCTCGTTGCAGGCCGTGGAGCCCACAGCCGGGCTCGGAGCCACTAAGGGAGCTGGTGAATCCACAAGATAAGGACCCGCAAACGGGAAGTTTCGGGTTCCACATCGAGCGCGACCTCCTCTGCACGGTCAACTCGGACGGGTATTTCACCTCGCTGAACAGCGGCTGGGAGCGGGTCCTCGGATGGACGCGCGAGGAGCTCCAGTCCCGCCCGATCATCGACTTCATCCATCCCGCCGATCGCGAGCGGACCGTCGCCGAGCTGGCGAAGGTCGCCCGTACGGATTACCAAGTGGTGAACTTCGAGAACCGCTACCGGGCGCGAGGCGGCGGCTGGCGGTGGCTGCGCTGGAGCGCGCGGACCGACGGACAGAATTGGTATGCGGTCGCTTTCGACATTACCCAGGACAAGGAGACCGAGGCTCGCCTGCGGGGCGTGCTCACCGACGAGCACCTACTCGCCTACAGCCAGCCGATCCTCGACCACAGGCGGGGGGAGATCGTGCAGGAGGAGCTCCTGGTGCGGATGCGAAACACCACTGGAACCGACCGCGTCCTGACCCCCGCGGAATTCCTGCCGGACGCCGAGCGCACCGGTCTAATCGGCCTCGTCGACCGCTGGATGTCCGCCCACGCGGTGGCGCTGTCGCGCCAGGGGCGGCGGTCTGAGGTGAATCTCTCGGCGGTGTCGATCGGGGACGAGGAGTTCACGGGTCGGCTCGAGAAGTGGATCGACCGTGCAGGCGTCAACCCGTCGAACCTCGTGTTCGAGATCACCGAGACGGCGGCCCTGGAGCAGCTCGACGTCGCGGTCGGGTTTGCCGAGCGGCTCACCTCGCTGGGCTGCCGGTTCGCGCTGGACGACTTCGGGACCGGTTTCGGCTCGCTCACCCACCTGCGGGTCTTGCCGATCCACTACCTGAAGATCGACACGAGCTTCGTCCGCGACGCCGCGACCAACCGCGACGACCAGGCCATGCTCCGCGGCATCGTCGCGATCGCACGCGAGCTGAGAATGATGACCGTCGCGGAGGGCATCGAGGATGCTCGCACCCTTGAGCTCGTGAGCGACATCGGCGTGGACTACGCCCAGGGCTACCACATCGGCCGCCCGGCGCCGGTCGGCTGAGCGCTGCCAAGAAGTCCTAGGCTGAGGCCGTGGCGACGCGGCCGATTACGTTTCTATCCGATTACGGCTACGAGGACGAGTTCGCCGGCGTCTGCCGCGCCGTGATCGCGCGCATCGCGCCCCGCGCAAACATCATCGATCTCACCCATGGCATCCCGCGCCATGCGGTCGGGCAGGGCGCACTGGTTCTCGCCAACGCGGTGCCCTATGCGCCGGCCGGCATCCATCTGGCGGTGGTGGATCCGGGGGTGGGATCGCCGCGACGCGCGGTCGCCGTCCGCACGGCGACCGAGGATCGCATCCTGGTCGGTCCCGACAACGGGCTGCTGTGGCCGGCGATCGAGCGCCTCGGACGCGGCACCGAGGCGGTCGATGCCTCGCTGTCGGACCTTCGGTTGCAGCCGGTCTCGGCAACCTTTCACGGACGCGACATCTTCGCCCCCATCGCCGCGCATCTGGCCCGCGGCGCATCCCTGTCCGATGTGGGGGAGGCGATCGATCCCGAGTCGTTGGTGCGCACAGAGTCGACCGAGCCGGTAATCGGGTCCAGGCGGGTCGTGGCGCACGCCGTCTCCGTCGACCGCTTCGGCAACGTCGCCTTGGACCTCGCCGATCGCCACCTGTCGCAGAGCGGCCTGCGGATGGGACGTCCGGTGACGGTCGAAGTCGCCGGAAAGACCCGCGACGCGGTCTTCGCGCTCACATTCGCCGATGTCCCCGAGGGCGGCCTGCTTCTCTACGAGGACTCGAACGCGACCCTAGCGGTGGCGGTCAACCGCGGCGACGCCGCGGCGGAGCTCGGCCTGGAGCCGGGCGCCGAGGTCACGCTGCGCCCCGCGGATTGACAGCGGTGAAGGCCGCCTTCGGCGTACCGCGCAGGCACTACCGGGTGGCCGACTCGACGAACGAGCGCGCCCGCGAGCTCGTCGCCGCCGGAGCGCCGAGCGGAATGCTCGTCACGGCGAGTGAGCAGACGGCGGGGCGCGGACGCCGCGGACGCCGCTGGTCGGCACCCGCGGGAAAGGCGCTGCTCGTGTCCGCGATCCTCGCGCCGCTGCGGGCCGAGCACGCGCTCCTGCCGCTCGCGGTCCCGCTCGCCGTATGCGAGGCGGCCGAGGCGGTGGCGCCGCTCCGCTGCGAGGTCAAGTGGCCGAACGACGTCTGGCACAAGGGGCGAAAGCTCGCGGGCGTGCTGATCGAGGCTCAGCCACCGGACTGGGCCGTCATCGGGATCGGGCTGAACGTGTCGATCGAGCCCGGCGAGTTCCCGGATGATCTTCGTCACTCCGCAACGTCGGTTGGCCATGGCGCGGGCACCGAGAAGACGCTCGAGGCGGTGTGCGATCGCCTGGGCGAGTGGGTTGAGGCGGCGCCCGATCGCGTTGTCGCGGAGTTCGAGGCCCGCGATGCTCTGCGGGGACGGGAGATCAGCTGGACCGGCGCCGGCGGCTCAGCGGGCGAGGGCTCGGGCGTGGCCGACGGGATCGACGAGCGCGGCAACCTCCTAGTCCTCACTCCCAGCGGGGAACGGTTGAGCCTCGGGTCGGGTGAAGTGACGCTCCACGTCAGTTCAGGCAGCGAGGGAGAGGATTTCGCGTCGAGTGGGCGATTGGGGCCCGTATAGGTGCCGAATCACCCAGTCGATTTGGATTTCCGGCTGGAAGCGCCTTGGGGCTCGCTTTCAACGTCCGGAGCGTCGGGACCGCTCCCCTCGCCGCCCTCATCCCCGTTGGAGGTGCCGTCACCGGCCTGCGCCTCGGCGCCCGATTCGTCCGCGTCATCTGCCGCAACGTCGTTCTCGCGCTCGCGCCCCCCATTGGCGCCATTGCTGGCCCGCCGGCCGCGCCGCCGCCGGCGCTTGCCTCCGGAGCGGGGGAAGTTTCGGAGCAGCTCCCGCGCGACCGCCGAGGGTTTGCGGGCCATGCGCATGCGAGCGCCGCGCAGCACCTCCTCGGCCTCGGGTGTGTGCGCCACGGCAGCGGCGAGCAGGGAGATCGCGAGCCGGCGGTCCTGCTGGCGCGCGGCGTGGACGATGCGCCGGGCGTTGCGCCCGTGGGCGCGACCCGATGAGTTCACGAACAGGCCGAGCAGCCGCTTGGTCTCGGGCCAGCGCTGCACGGCGTACTCCTCGTGGAGCTCGCGCGTGATCGCGGCAAGACGCCACACCCAGGCCTGTGCCTGGTCGCGCCGGCCGATGCGGCGCTCGGCGAGAGCCTGAAGAAGAACCTTTGCGCCCGCGCGCCGCTCCTCACGCGGCCACGTCGCCACGACCTCGAGCGAGTCGTCGAAGGCGTCGGCGTCCCGCAGCGCTGCCACCTCCGACAGCGCCTTCAGGCGCAGCTGGTGGTTGCGGTTGCGCTGCACGCAGGTCAGCAGGAAGCGGCGGCGTAGCTCCTTGGCCTGGTCGTGCTGGAGCATCGCCTTCGCCCGGCGCCAGTTGTTGGTCGTGACGCGGGCGCCTGCGAGGGCAGCCCAGGCGTGCTGCTCCGAGTAGTTGAGGTTCTCGACCGCGATCCGCCACAGCTCGCGCTCCAGCACCGCGAGGCGCCGTTCGGGATCGGCTGAGACCGGCACGACCCGGCGCTCGACCCGCCCCCGGCGGCCGCGGCCCCGGCGCACGNNNACGTCGCGATCCAGCAGGCTGTGCAGCGTGACGATCGTCTCGTCGCTGGTGGTCGCCGGATGGACGAAGTCGATGACGATCCCGGCCTCCTTGTCCGGAGCCCGACGCGTCACCCGCCCGACCCGCTGCTGATAGACGCGTCGCGAGGCGGTCGGCGCCAGGTGCATGCAGATCGTCGCGCGGGGCGAGTTCCAGCCCTCGGCGAGCAGCATCGCGTTGCACAGCACGTCCACCTCACCGCGCTCGAACGCCGCCAGGGTCTCGGCCAGCTCGCGCTTGGGTGTTTCGCCAGAGACGGCACGGGCGTTCATGCCGGCGGCTCGGAACGAGGCCGCGACGTTGTTCGCGTGGCGGACGCCCGCCGTGTACACGACCCCCGGGACCCTGCGGAAGCGGGAGCGATAGAGGTCGGCGACGGCGACGTTAAAGGGCTCCTGGTCCAGCAGGGCGGCCAGCTCTTCCTGGTCGAAGTCCTGGTCCACCTCACCGCGCCGCAGCGGCACCTTCGCAATCGTTCGCACGCCGGGCCCCGGCGGGATCCGGATGCACCGCAACGGAGCGATCACGCCGCGGCGCGCCGCCTGCGCCAGGTCGAAGCGCGACGTCTGGGTGGGGAAGAGGTCGGCGACGTGGCGCGCGATCAGCGCCCCCGTCGCGGTCATCCCGATGAAGACGGGCTCCGGCCAGGCGCGGATGCAGGCGCTGGTCTTCTCGCCGAGCGCGGTGTGCGCCTCGGCGCAGATGACGATCGCGTAAGCGTCGGAGATCTGCTTGGAGTTCCGCACGAACCACTGGTAGGTCTCGACCGTGACTGGGCCGTACGGGTGATCGGCGGCGCCAAGTAGCGGCGGCGACAGCCGGTCCTTGTAGCCACGGTCGGAGATCTCCCCGATGAACTGATCGACGAGGTTCCGGCGGTGGGTCAGGATGAGGACGCCACCGGTTCGCGATCCCTCGATGAAGCCCAGGGCGGCGACGGTCTTGCCCGAACCGGTCGCATGCTCGAACCAGAAGCGGCGGCTTGCGCCCGGATCCTCGGGAGCCTCGTCGACGAGCTCCTCCTCGGCCGGCTCCTCCCAGTCGAGCGGCTCCTCCTCCTCTGGGACGACCTCGTCCTCGGCGACGGCGAGCTCCTCGGCCACCCCATTGGCGCCCGCCTCGCCGTTGGCCGCGACCTCTCCATTGGATCCCTTACGGGCGGCGCGCGCGCCGTTGGTGCGCTCGTCGTGTTCGGCGGATTCCTCGAGCTCCGCCGTCAGCGCGGCGAGCGTTCCCGACAGGACGTCGACCTGGTGCTCGGTGAGTTCGGTGTCCTTGGCCAGTCGAACCGGCTCCGTGGAGAGCAGTCGCTCCAGCCCCAGGAGCAGCGAGTACTGCTGCCGCCATTCCGGAGACGGTGTCTCTCGGCCCTCGTCCAGCTCGGCGACGGCGGCGTCGACCGCGCGCCGGCGGGCGGTGCCCGGCACGAGTTCGTCGAGCGTCTCGCCCTCGAGCAGGATCGGCTCGCGCGTGAACTCGCGCACGCGCTCCAGCTGATCCTCTTGGATCGCCCCGGCCGCACTGGCGGCGACTTCGAGTGACTTGGCCATGAAGGTTCTTCGAGCGCCCAGGCCCCGCGGGTCGCGGGAATGGGCGCGCTGTAAGCTCGCTGGAGGCGCGCTGGCTCGCTCGTGGCTTACCCCTCTTGACGAGTCGGCGTTCCCCCGCGGTCCAGGTGAAGCGTGGACCTAGTCCCTATTAAACCATCCCGGGCGCCGGTTTTTTCGGGTAGCTACCGATTTGCGCTCTAAACACGCAACAGCCACCCTCTCGCTCGTGACTGCCGCGGCGGTCGTCGTGCTCGCCGGCTGCGGTAGCTCGGCAGGTGATACCTCGGTGGCCAAGCCACCCGAATACCACGCGGCCCTCGCCGGCGCGCCCAAGCCGCTTGCCAGGCTCTACTCGCACGGCGACATCTTGATCACCGCGGGGACGCAGGCCTTCCAGGCCCAGCTCGACGGGCTCCGCGGCTACCCGGTGGTCGTGAACAAGTGGGCATCCTGGTGTGAGCCCTGCCGCCGGGAGTTCCCGTATCTGCAGAACCTCTCGGCCCGCTTCGGAAAGCGCGTCGCCTTCATCGGCGTCGACGCGAACGATTCGGACGCCGCGGCGAAAACATTCCTCGGCGAGTTCCCGCTGCCGTACCCGAGTTTCACCGATCCGGACCAGGACATCTCGCGCCTCCTGGGGGCGACCGCGGGTTTCCCCGCGACCGCGTTCTATGACCAAAACGGCCAGCGGGTCCTCGTCAAGCAGGGTCAGTACGCGAGCCAGGCGGACATGGCGGCGGACATCAAGCGCTACGCGCTGGGCGGTCAGTGAGCGGGGGCTAGGGCTTTGGCGGTCGCGGATCGCGGCGGGCGGATAATGAACCTCATGAGGTCAATGCGCCTCTGGTTTGCTGTGTGGTCCGCGTTTGCGGCGATCGGCGCAACGCTCGCGGTCGTTCCCGCGCTGGCGCAGACCTCGAACTCGAGCTCGACCGGCGTGGCGTATTCGATCCAGCTTCAGGACCCGATCGACCCGGCGACCCAGAAGTGGGTCAGCAGCGCCCTCGACGACGCGGCGAGCCAGCACGCCAAGCTCGTGATCATCAGGCTCGACACTCCCGGCGGTCTCTCGGATTCGATGCGCACGATCATCCAGGACATGGCCGCGGCGCCCATGCCGGTGGTCGTCTACGTCTCGCCGAACGGCGCCAGAGCCGGCTCGGCGGGCGCCTACATCACCGAGGCCGCCGACGTCGCCGCGATGGCGCCGGTGACGAACATCGGCTCGGCGACTCCGATCGCGATCGGCCCCGGCGGCGAGAGCCAGGACCTTTCACGGAAGATCAAGAACGACGCCGCGGCGGGGATGCGCGCGCTGGCGTCCGCACATGGACGCAACGCCCACCTCGCGTCGCTGCTGGTCACCCAGGCGAAGAACCTCACCGCGCAGGAGGCGCTCAAGGACAACCTGATCGACGTGATCGCGCCGGATCAGGCGACGCTCCTCCAGAAGCTCAACGGGTTCCATGTCCAGGGCCCCAAGCAGCAGGTGCTCGACACCTCGGGCCTCGTGGTCCAGAACCACGACATGCCGTTCATCTACCAGGTCCTCGAGGTCCTGGTGAACCCAAACGTCGCCTACCTCCTGCTCCTCGTCGGCATCCTCGGCTTGATCGTCGAGGCATTCAGCCCGGGCCTCATAGCGCCCGGGACCATCGGGGTGATCTCCCTGCTCCTCGGCCTCTACGGCTCGTTCCAGCTTCCGGTGAGCCTCGCGGGCGTGCTCTTGCTCCTCGCCGGCATCGCCATGATCATCGGGGAGGCGCACCTGCCGACACACGGCATTCTCGGCGCCTCGGGGATCGCGGCGTTCATCGCGTCCGGTCTCCTGCTCTATGACACGAACACGAGCGCGTTTGAGATCTCGCCGGTGGTGGTCGTGATCGTCGGCCTGCTGCTCGGGGGGGCCCTGGCGGTCGCGGTCCAGAAGGCCGTGAAGGCCCGGCGAGAACCCAAGCGAACCGGCTGGGAGGAGATGGTCGGGGCAATCGGGGAGGTGCGCGTGGTAGATGCGGACGGCGACGATCGGCGGGCGCTCGAGCGCGGCAGTAGAGTGCGCGTCGAGTCCGTGGAGGGGCTGACTCTCCACGTCTCCCCGGCCGCAGTCGCGCACGTCGCTGAGCCAAGCCGGGCGGGTCCATAGGAAAGGAGAGTCCGCGTGGCCGTCGTCATCGCGATTGTCGTCCTTCTGATCATCATCGGAGCGATCGTGCTCTTCTCGGGGGTGCGAATCCTCCGCGAGTACGAGCGCGGCGTCATCTTCCGCCTCGGGCGGTTGATCGCCCAGAAGGGGCCTGGCCTGATCTTCCTGATCCCGATCGTCGACCGGATGGTCAGGATCGACCTCAGGACCGTGACGCTCACGGTCCCGCCGCAGGAGGTGATCTC
The DNA here is from genome assembly GCA_005884305.1 of Actinomycetota bacterium. Lineage (GTDB taxonomy): Bacteria > Actinomycetota > Thermoleophilia > Solirubrobacterales > 70-9 > AC-56. The sequence goes on along the minus strand of VAYL01000066.1, from coordinate 706 downwards.
GAAGGACAACGTCACAGTGCGAGCCACCGCGGTGGCCTACTTCCGGGTCATCGATCCGAACAAGGCCGTCACCGAGGTCGAGAACTTCCTCCTCGCCACGTCCCAGATCGGGCAGACGACACTACGTTCCGTGCTCGGCAAGGCCGAGCTCGACTCGCTGCTGTCCGAGCGCGAGCGGTTGAACACCGAGCTCCAGCAGATCATCGACGAGCAGACCGAGCCCTGGGGAGTCAAGGTCTCGACGGTCGAGGTCAAGGACGTCGAGCTCCCCGCCGACATGCAGCGGGCCATCGCGCGCCAGGCGGAGGCCGAGCGCGAGCGGCGCGCGAAGATCATCGCCGCCGACGGCGAGTTCCAGGCGGCCGAGAAGCTGTCGCAGGCGGCCAACATCATCAGCCAGAACCCGGCCACGCTCCAGCTCCGCTACCTGCAGACCCTGCTCGACATCGGGGTGAACCAGAACTCGACGATCGTCTTCCCGCTGCCGCTCGACATGGTGAAGCCGTTCGTGGAGCGCGGAGCGACGTCAAGCGTTCCGCCACCTTCCTCGAGCACGCCGGACAGCTGACCGGACCCGAGGTCCGCATAGACCAGCTGACGGGGCTGCGGGCCATCCTCGCGCCCGCGCGCGCCGATCGCCCGGACGCATTCGCCCCGGCCGCGGTCCGGAAGCGCGAGGGGGAGGCTGAGTCGTCCCCGTTCTGCG
>VAYL01000167.1:2281-2863 GCA_005884305.1 Actinomycetota bacterium | reverse complement strand
CGTGTGGGCCTTCATCGAGGGCGAGCGCGAGCCGGCCCTGGCCCTTGGCTCACATCTCGATTCGGTGCCGAATGGAGGCTGGCTTGATGGCGCGCTCGGGGTGATGGCGGCCCTCGGCGTGCTGCGAGCGTGGGCCGGTGCAGGGGAGCGGCCTCCGCGCTCGCTGACGCTCATCGACTGGGCCGACGAGGAGGGCGCGAGATTCGGCCGCAGCCTCTTCGGGAGCTCAGCGTTCTCCGGAACCCTCGACTCGGCTCAGGTGCACGATCTGAGGGACGCGGAGGGAGCCTCGATCGGCGACGTGCTGGCCGAGAACGACGTCAGCCTCGACCGGGTTCTCGATGCGACGGCAGGACAGGAACGGCTCGCCGCGTATCTCGAGCTCCATATCGAGCAGGGGCCGGTTCTGGAGGCCGAGGACATCCAGGCAGCGGCGGTCGGCGGCTGCGCCGGTGTCGAGCGTCATCGCTTTCGCTTCAGCGGCCAGGCGTCCCACGCCGGCACGACACCTATGGACCGCCGGCGCTACGCGGGGCTCGCCGCGGCGCAGGTGGCCCTCCGCATCGAGAAGATCGGGCGCGG
>VAYL01000167.1:0-2233 GCA_005884305.1 Actinomycetota bacterium | reverse complement strand
TGGCGGGTGAGGCGGAGTTGCTCGTCGACCTCCGACATCCCAATGCCGACGAGCTGGCGGCGATGCTCGCCGAGGCGCGCACCGCGGCCGAGGAGGCGGCGTCGGAGCGTCATTGCGAATTCGAGTCGGATTACCTCTGGTCGATCGAGCCGATCCCATTCGACGCCGAGCTCGTCGCGATGGCGCGCGACGCCTGCGTCGAGGTGACGGGGTCGGACCGCGTCCTCACCAGTGGCGCCCTGCACGACGCGGCGGAGCTGGCTCGCATCGCCCCGGCGGCGATGATCTTCACCCCGTCCATCGCCGGCATCAGTCACGCAAAGGAGGAGGACACGGCCGATTCCGACCTCATCGCCGGGATCGAGGCCTTCGGCCTCTTGGCAAACCTGGTCCTAACGATCTAGCCCTCACACGATTGTCGGATTTCCCGGCCGCCAGCGACGCCGCTGTCTTCGATTCGTGTCGTCCTGCGACCACTATCGAAGACGGCGCGACGCGGTGCTGGGATCAGTGCGCGAACTGGCCGTGGAAGCCGAACGGGATGTGGTGCGGGACCTCCGCCCGTGCCAGCTCGTCCAACGACGCCGCGTCCAGCACGAGCAGGAACGAGTTGCCCTTACGCGCGTCGAGCACGATCGAGAGGAGGACACCCTCGTCCTCGGCGTCGGCATTGGGGGCGGCGACGAATACCGGCTCGCCCGGGTAGCAGCCGTCCTCGCGCCAGGTCGTGGCCGTGCGCTCGATGACATCGGCCTTGACGATCTTGTCCAGCCACCCGCCGTCGATCCCGACGCCCCACGTATAGCGATACGGGCGCTCGTTGCAGCGGCCGTAATTGATGCGCGGGAGCTCCAGGCTCTCGTCGATCAGCCGCTCGATCGTGACGTCCCCGGAACCGGGGGCGATCCGGAACCGCTCCAGGGCCGCCGCGGCGACGGGCTTGCCCGCGCGCAGGCGCTCCATATACAGGTCCTGCACGATGCCGGCGTCGGGGAAGGTGCAGATGTCGGCGACCACCTCGTCGCCGTCCTCGTACGCGTTGACGAAGTGAAAGCCGAACCGCGGGTCGGTCTCGAATGGCCCGATGCTCTCGCCGGTCGCCCGGTCGAACAGGTGGAAGCGGGTGCCGAGCTCGGGCCGCCAGCGGTAGTTCTCGATGTAGGGGCGGCCGCTCAGCGCCAGTGACGGCGGGTTGACGACATACGGGAACTCCGCGAGGACGAGCCAGCGCTCGGTGAGCCCGAACGAGTGCATGTACGCCGGGCGCCGCACTCGCTTGCTCGCGATCGCCTCTGGCTTGGTCGCATCCGGGCGAAGCAGAAAGAACCGATAGCTGGAGCGCGGGCCGAGCTTGGCGGCGTAGTTCAGCATCCCCTGGGTCGCCCGATCCATGTGCGGATGCGCGGTCGTCAACTCACCCGGCACGTCGTAGGCGACGCCGGCGCTGGCCAGCGTGTCCGGGTCGAACTGGACCGGGATCGGCGTCTCGGTCATCGCGATGAAGCGCTCGCCGAGCCTCCCGAGGTTGACGTTGGGGTTGTCGGTGAGATTGGGGGAGAACATCGACGTGACCCGCTGATAGAGCGAGCGGCAAGGGTCGGTCGCGAACTCGGAGTAGGCGATGTCGCCGGTCTCCTGCACCGCGCGGTATGCCTTGGTCTCGAGAAATCGGCTTGCGTAGGAGACCTCGCCGTCCGCGAACGAGAAGCGATGCAGCATCGCCAGCCCGTCGAACCAGTGGTTCATCGTGCGGGAGCCGAGGTCCCACTTCGCCGGACCGGTCCGGATCAGCGAGCCCTGAAGCCAGCGAGGGAGCTCGCCGGTGACTGGGAGGCCCTGGACTCGGGTCTCCTCATCCAGCGAGTCGAAGCCGTGGCGCGGCGTGGTGTCGACCGTGGAGGTCTCGGCGAGCGTCGTCATAGTTTCTCCTGAATCGTTCGGTTCGTACCGTTCGTACGGAACTGTAACATGAATGGCGTGGCTGCGCCTCGTCTGACCGACACTTCCTACGCAGTGCTCGCCCTGGTGGATCTGCGGGGGCCCGCGACCCCCTACCAGCTGAAGCAGCTCGCCCAGGTGAGCATCTTCCACTTCTGGTCGATCCCCCACACCCAGATCTACACCGAGTGCTCCCGCCTCGCCGAGGCGGGGCTCCTCGACGAGCGCCGCGAGGAGACCGGGCGAAGGCGGCGGATCTACCGCATCAGCGCGGCCGGCCGTAAGGCGCTCAACG
>VAYL01000166.1 GCA_005884305.1 Actinomycetota bacterium | reverse complement strand
GTTCGACCGCATCGACGTGGCTCTCCCAGGTGCCGTCGCCGCTCAGCGGCGAGTCGCCGTAGCCGGGCAGGTCGGGGGCGATCGCTCGGCGGCCCGAGGCGGCGAGAGCGGCCATCAGGTCGCGCCACATGAACGACGTCTGGGGGTACCCGTGCAGGAGCAGCACAGGCAGTGAATCTCGGCCTCCTCCAGCCTCCCCGCTCACCTCGCGATAGGCGATCTCGCCCGCCCGCTTCAGCTCAACGTCGGGCACGCGCGGCACCCTAGCGCGCGGTCAGGACCCCTGTATGGCCATACATATGACGACCGCTACGCTTGCCCGGCACGGCGCCTTGGCGGAGTGGTTACGCAGCGGCCTGCAAAGCCGTTTACACCGGTTCGATTCCGGTAGGCGCCTCTCGGAAACCTCCGCTCAGAGTGGGTTGCAGGTGGGACGAGGCGAAAATGTGTCCCAGGCGTGTCCCGAAGTTCGGTTCCGCTTCTGCTTTCACGCGAAGGTGACACACTCGCACGACGCCGCATCCCGGCGGCTCGATGCACGTGCGGCTGATGAAGCGGCCGCAAGGGGTTGCGTCCCGCACCAACGGGTGTAGCGTGGGCGGTGTCCAGGGGGAAGCACGGGGAGGGAGTGATGCCGTTCAAGTTCCGTTCACGTCCGCCGCAGCGTCGTGCACCACGGCGGTGTGTTTTTTCGCCTGCCCAAGAGGAGCGGTTCGCTTCACCAGGTCGCATCCGCCTAAGCGCGAGATTGGCAATGGCCTTGGCCGTGGTTGTAACCGCGCTCCTCGCCGCGGCTCCCTCGGCGAGCGCGAGCGGGGCCTCGCTCGTTCGCGACATCTATCCCGGATCGCCCGCCTCCGGTCCCAGCTTCCTAGCCGGCATCGACGGGATCGCCTACTTTGCCGCCGCGGACGGCACCCACGGCTACGAGCTCTGGCGCTCCGACGGCACCGCCGCCGGCACGGAGCTCGTTCGCGACATCTTTCCGGGCGAGACGAGCTCGGAGCCCTACTTGCTCACGAACGTCGGCGGGACCCTGTTCTTCAGCGCCGACGACGGCACCCAAGGCTTAGAGCTCTGGCGCTCCGACGGCACCGCCGCCAGCACGAAGCTCGTCCGCGACATCAAAACCGGCAGCGACGGGTCGGGCCCCCACTCGCTCACGGACGTCGGCGGGACCCTGTTCTTCGGCGCCAACGACGGCATCCACGGCATCGAGCTCTGGCGCTCCGACGGCACCGCCGCCGGGACGAGGCTCATCGACATCAGGCCGGGGGGTGACCGCTTTCATAGAGGGTCACACCCAACCTCGCTGACCAACGTCGGCGGCAGACTCTTCTTCAGCGCCACCGACGGCACCCATGGCAATGAGCTCTGGCGCTCCGACGGCACCGCCGCGGGGACGAAGCTCGTTCGCGACATCAGCCCGGGAGCCAGCGACTCCAATCCGTCGCATCTCACGAAGATCGGCCCGACCGTCTTCTTCAGCGCCACCGACGGCACCCATGGCACTGAGCTCTGGCGCTCCGACGGCACCGCCGCGGGGACGAAGCTCGTCCG
>VAYL01000203.1:7286-9952 GCA_005884305.1 Actinomycetota bacterium | reverse complement strand
TGCGCAAGGGCGCGGCGACCAACGCCGTCCAGATCGCCGAGCTACTGCACGAGCGGGGCCTGGTCCGAGTGCCCGAGGGCGCGGGGCTCGTCGCCGCCTAAGCCGCTTCCGTCTGCGGCCGGCCCACTCCGGCCGGGGCGGCGGGCGGACGCGTGCCGTGTGCGCGCGGTGGTGGGGATGGGTCGTCATCGGAGGCGGCAGACTAGCAGGACTTAGGGCACCCTAATACCGCGCCGTTAGGTTGATTCGGGGGCCTGCCGTCTACGATCGCGGGCCTTGTTCGGCGCCTACGCATCCGTCGCGCTCGTGTGCGCGGGCTCGCTCGTCGTCGGGCAGGCGATCCTCCTGCTGTGCGGTCGGCGCGAGGCCAGCTGGCTCGCCGGCCCGGTGGGTCTCGCCGCGTTGCTCGTCGCCAGCGGGCTCGCCATCAAGCTCCCGGGGCACGGCACGGCGGTCGCGATCGTGGCCGGTGTCCTCGTCGTCGCATCGGCGGTGGCGCTTCGCCTTGATCGCCGCCGCACTCGCCCTCCTCGCCGCCTCGATCCCGTTCATCGCCAACGAGCGGGTGGGGATCCTGGGAGTGGGCCTCGTCAACGACGACATGGCCTACCACCTGCTGATCGCCGACTGGCTGAACACGCACGTCGGCGACATGCCGGTCCTCATCCACCAGGGCTATCCCGTCGGGCCGCACGCGCTCGCCGGGGGGTTGAGCGAGGCGCTCGGCACCGGACTGGTCGAGGCCTTCGCCGGGCTCACGCTCGCGATCCCGGTCCTGACTGCGCTCGTCGCCTACGAGGTGCTTCCGGGGCTGCGGCCCGCGCCCCGCGTCGTCGCCGCGACGCTGACGTCACTGCCGTACCTCATCACCGCCTATCTGGCGCAGGAGGCGTTCAAGGAGCCCATCATCGCCGTGCTTCTTCTCGGCTTCGCGCTCCTGCTGCCCTCGACCACGTCCGCGCGCCGGGCGGTTCCCCTCGGCGTGATCGCGGCGGGTGCCATCTACACGTACAGCTTCCCGGGCCTCTTCTGGCTCGCCGCCGTCGCGGCCATCTTCGCCGGCATCCAGCTCGTCAGCGGGCAGGGATCGCGACGGACCGGGCTGTGGGCGGCGGGTGCGGCGATCGCGGTGCTCGCCGTGCTGACCGCGCCCGAGTGGTCGCGGATGGTGGACTTCGGCGGCTTCCGGGCGTTCCGGACGTCGAACCTGAGCGGCGGCCTCGGAAACCTGCGCCACCAGCTCTCGCCGCTGCAGGCATTCGGGATCTGGCCGACGAGCGAGTTCCGGCTCGCGGCGGCGGACTCCAGCCATCCGGCGGCCTTCTACCTGGGTGCGGCGATCGCTGCCCTGGCCTTCCTGGTCGCCGTGCCACGCTGGGTCAGGCGGTTCGGCCCAGCGGTCCCCGCGGCGCTCGCGGCGGCGATCCTGGCCTACGTGGGCGCGCGGCTGTTCGGGACCGTCTACACGAGCGCGAAGGCGCTCGCGATCGCGGCCCCGCTCGTCACGCTGGTCGCGTTCGGCGGGTTGCTTGCGTGGGACGGTCCAGGCCGCCGGCGATTGATCGCGGCCGGCCTCGCCATGGTGCTCGCCACCGGCATGGCCGTGTCGAGCTTCCTGGTCCTGCGCCAGGCGCCGGTCGGGCCGACGGATCACGCCGACCAGCTCGCCGAGCTACGGCCGCTCGTGCAGGGGCAGAAGGTGCTCTTCCTCGGCCGCGACAACTTCATCGCGTACGAGCTGCGCGGCGCGCGGCCGTTCACGGCGGTGCGGAACTACTACGACCCCAACTACGTCAAGCCGGACCTGCGGCTGAAGGACGTCTTCCGCAAGTTCGACTTCGACTCCGTGAAGGTCGCGACGCTGGACCGCTTCACGTACGTGATCACGACGCGAGGCGCGTACGCAAGCGGGCCCCCGCCCACATACGAGCCGGTCCGCAAGACGCCCGACTTCGCGCTGTGGAAACGCACCGGGCCGGTTGGCACGCGCCGGGTGCTCGACGAGGGCGACAACCCCGGCGTCGAGCTCGACTGCAAGCACGGCAAGCGCGCGGCTTCCAAGCGGGGCGACGCACGGGTATTCGCGAGGCCGCCGGTCATCGGCGGCACGTGGTCGGGCGGCTCGACCGTGGAGTCCGGGTCAGCGGTGACGCAGAACCTCGATCTCCCCGCCGGCCGCTGGGAGATCTCGATCCAGTACGACGCCACGCAGCCATTGCGCATATCGGCGCCGGGCCTCGACGCGACGCTTCCGGCCAACCTGGACTATCGGGGCTCCGTGCCGTACTTCCCCGTTGGGGAGTTGACCGTGGCCCAGGGCGGGCCCGTGCGCTTCACCGTTCAGGTAGATGACCCGCCGGTCCTCGGCAGGGTCCTCGGGACGAAGGCCGAGGCGCACCTCGGCGCGATCGCGGCGAGCCCCGCAGGGAGCGGCGGCCCGATCCCGGGCGAGGCGGATCGGTCGCTGCCCCTGGGGCGGGCGTGCGGGAGCTATGTGGATTGGTTCGAACCAAGCCGCGCCCATCGTCCATGATGGTCGCCTGGCCTTGATTCTTCACACCGTTCGCCCTCCCGGCTCACTGCGCCCGCCGGGTAAGTAGCAAACCGTCTATAAGCCGAGCATGAACCTCGGCTTCGGCGACGCGATTCTCGTGATCGGCGTGCTG
>VAYL01000203.1:5276-7218 GCA_005884305.1 Actinomycetota bacterium | reverse complement strand
GAGACCGACGTCGTCTCCGTCGACGCCACCTCGGCCGGGATCGTCGACGTGATCGAGATCGCGCTGATCCTGACTCTCTTCTCCGATGGCCTCTTCGTCGAGCGCGAGTTGCTTCGCCTCCAATGGGGGCCGGTGACGCGGGCGATCGTGGTGGCGATGCCGATCACGCTCGGGGTCCTGGCGCTGATCGGCCACACACTGTTCACGAGCTTGAGCTGGGCCGAGGCGTTCCTGCTGGCGGCGGTGCTGACGCCGACCGATCCCGTCGTGACTTCAAGCGTGGTCACCGCCCAGCGCGTTCCGGCAATCGTGCGCCACACGTTGAATCTCGAGTCGGGTCTAAACGACGGCCTCGCGCTCCCGTTCGTCCTGTTCTTCCTCGTCCTCGCCCAACCCGGAGGCGACGCCGGCGGCGAGGGGCTCAGGGTGCTCGGGGAGGCCGCGTTCGGCGCGGTCGTCGGGCTCGTGATCGGCATCATTGGAGGACGCCTGCACCACTACCTGCCCGGCGGCGGGATCACGCGCCGCTACGAGGGGATCTACGCGATCGGCTTCGGCCTCGCGGCGTTCGGCCTCGCCGATGTGACCATCGGGAACGGCCTGATCGCGGCGTTCGTCGCGGGCATCGCGATGGGGGCGGCGGAGCACGAGATCCCCAATGCGTTTGTGGAGTTCGCCGAGAACGTGAGCGCGATCTCGCAGGTGATCACGTTCTTCATCTTCGGCGCCCTGATCGTCGCCACCGGATATCACGGCGACATCTGGCGGCTCGTGATCTTCATCGCGCTGGCTCTGCTGCTGGCGCGTCCACTCGCGATCATGATCTCGCTCGTGCGGAGTCGGCTGCCCCGGCCTCAGAAGGCGTTCATCGCCTGGTTCGGGCCGAAGGGAGTCGCGTCGATGCTATTCGCGCTCTTCGTGCTGAAGTCGACCGTCGAGCAGGGCGAGCTGATCTTCGACATCGCAGCCTTCACGATCCTGTGCTCGATCGTGGCGCACGGCCTGACCGACACGGTCGGCGCGAGCTGGATCGAACGTCAGATGGCCCGTCGCTCAGAAGCTGAGGAACCGGGCCCGCAGGACGAAGTGCCAGGCCAAATGCTGAGCTAGCGGCGGGGGTCTCCCCGCGCATTGACGGGGTTAGGTACGTCATGGCGTACCTAACCCCGTCAGAGCGAGCAAGAAGCGCCTGGAGGATCGCGCGGGCGCAGCACGGCGTAATCGCGCTGTTCCAGCTCTTAGCGCTTGGGTACACCTTACGTTCGATCAAGCACCGGATCGCGAAGGGCCGGTTGCACCCAATTCATCGCGGCGTTTACGCGGTGGGCAGACGCGATCTCACGCGCAAAGGCGAGTGGATGGCGGCCGTCCTCGCGTGTGGCGAGGTAGCCGTGCTGAGCCACGAGAGCGCCGCCGCGCTATGGAAGCTCCGCGTCGGCCGTGGATCCACGATTCACGTCTCGGTGCCTCGCAGGTTTGATCGCCGCCATGCAGGGATCGAGGTCCATCGCCGCTCGTCGCTGACCACGGGCGACCTGGCCCGAAAGGACAACATTCCGGTGACCACGCCCCTGAGGTCCCTTATTGATCTCGGTACTCGCTTGCCGTCGTACGAGCTCGAAGCGGCGATCAATGAGGCGGACAAGCTCGATCTGATCGATCCGCCGACTCTTCGGGCGGCGCTGGACGAGAGGAGTGGGCAGCGAGGGGTGCGTCCGCTGCGGGAGATCTTGGACCGCGGGGAGTTCGTCATGACGGACTCCGAGCTCGAGCGGCGATTCCTACGGCTCGTGCGCCGAGCAGGACTCGCTGAGCCGCTTACGCAGCACCGGCTAAATGGCGTCCGGGTCGATTTCTACTGGCCAGACCTGGGGCTCGTCGTCGAGACCGACGGGCTGCGCTACCACCGGACTCCCAGCCAGCAGACGAAAGACCATGTCCG
>VAYL01000203.1:494-5226 GCA_005884305.1 Actinomycetota bacterium | reverse complement strand
GGTTCACTCAATGGCAGGTTCGCTACGACCCCGGCCACGTCGAGCGCACCCTTCATGCCGCCGTCCTCGTCGCCGGGAATCGGAACGATTGACGGGGTTAAGGACGCTCGGGGGTACTTAACCCCGTCAATGCGCTCCATGCGGTGGGGGTTAGGGCTGCTCCGCCAGTTGAGCCACCACTTCACGCGCCGTTTCCTCATCGATGCCCGTGTGGAGCACGTAGAGGCGCACGGCCTCCTCGATGTGGCCGAGGAGCGCCGCCGACTCCACCTCGGGCGGCGGCTTCGGGGCCTGGGGTGCTGCCTCGCCCGACTCCATTCGATCAGGCGGGGACGGCCCCGGCCAGGCGCGACTCGACCCACTCGGTCGAGGCGATGTGCTTGCCCATTCCGAGCTCCTTCGGCTCGAAGCCAAGCGCCAGTCCGACGAGCTGCGGCAGGTGGAGGACAGCCAGGCCGAGGTCGCGGCCGATCACCTTCGCCGCCTCGGGCTGTTGCATGTCGAGGTTCAGGTGGCAGAGCGGGCAGGGCGTGACCATGCAGTCGGCGTCCGCGTCGATCGCGTCCGCTGGCGCAGCGAGGTCTCGCGGTTCATCGTGATCACCGGGAAGCCGCAGCACTTGCGGGCGCCGTCGTATTCCACGGGCGTCGCGCCCAGCGCCTCGATCAGGCGCTCGAGGTAGAGGTCGCGGTCGGGATGGTCCTCATAGCCGATCCGGTGCTTCGGCCGCAGGATGTAGCAGCCGTAGAAGGGGCCCACGCGCAGCTCCCCCAGTGGGCGCGTGACCTGCTCGCGCAGCCGGTCGAGGCCGTACTCCTCGACCAGAATCCAGAGGAAGTTCTTGTTGGTCCAGCCCTCCTTGCCCTTCTCGTACTCGAGGCCCTCGTCGGCCAGCGCCTCGTTGATGTGCGCGCGATACGCGGAGTCCGCGTCCAGGCGCTGCTGGCACTCCGACTGCGCCCCCTGGCACGTGGAGCAGATGTTCATCATCGCCAGGCCGGTGCTCTGGGCCAGGGCGAACGTGCGGGCGTTGAGGGTGTCCGCGAGTTCGGTGTTGTGCTCGGCGATCACGCCGGCCCCGCAGCAGTTCGCGCGGTCGAGCTCGACCAGCTCGATCCCCAGACGGTCGGCCACCAGCGCCATCGAGCCATGCAGCTCCGGCGTGAACCCGCGTGACACGCACCCAGGCCAGTAGGCGAGCTTCAGGTCGGCCATCTAGCGGTCTCCTTCCTCGTCGGGCTCGGGCTCGACATCTGCCTCGGGCGTCGGCGCAGCCTCGCCGGCGGCCTCGCTGCCGCCCTCGGTCACCTTGTCCATGTCTTGGCGCCCTCCGCCGACCGCGGATGCGAGGGGCTCCTGCGCCTCATCCGCCTCCGGCTCGATCTCCTCCTCGCCGGTGATGTAGAGGTTGAGCTCCTCCCGGTGCTCCTCGGCGTGCTCGTAGGCGCGCTTGACGTGCTGCTGCGCGTCGCCGGGGAGCTTGTGGTGGACACCGGGGATCAGCTTCGGAAGGGAGCGCATCTTTCCGGTCCGCAGGCCGCGTATCGCGGTCGGCAGTGAGCCGAGCAGCCCCTTGATCGCGCCGGAGGTCGGCATCAGCTTGCCGACGAACCCCTGCGCGTAGGACTCCTGCAGGAGGAGCGACTCGTCGAGCGTCCCCTTGCGCTCGATGATCTTGGTGAAGGCCGTCTCGTGGCGGCGGCCGTTGTTGACGTCGTCGATGTCCTGATCGTGGCCTGCCTTGCGGCGTAGGCGCATGATCTGGTCCATCGGGGCGACGCCCTTGGGACAGGCGTCGACGCACTGGAAGCAGTGCGTGCAGTCGTAGATGCCGTGCGGATCCTGAGCCAGGTCGTAAAGGCGCTCCCGCGTCTGGCCGTCGCGCGGGTCGCCGACGAAGCGATAAGCCTTGGCGAGCGCCGCCGGCCCGACGAACTCGGGGTCGGCCTCCATCGACAGGCACGCGGAGACGCACGCGCCGCACTGGATGCACGCCATGGACTGCGTCACATCGATCATCGACTCCGGCGGCACGACGTACTCGCGCTCGGGCGGGTCGCCCTCGGGGAGGAGCCACGGCGTGACCCGGCGGATCTTCTCCCAATGTGTGGACTCCATGTCGGTGACCAGGTCCTTGACGACGGGCATGTTCCCCATCGGCTCGACGACGATCGGCGCCGTCCCGTCCTGCGCCCGCCGGCCGGCGCCGTGCTGTGCGTCACCGAGCTGCGTCTTGCAGGCGAGCGTGGATTGCCCGTTGATCTTCGTTCCGCACGAGCCGCAGATCGCGGCGCGGCACGAGCAGCGCACGACCAGGGAACCGTCCTGCTCGTCGCGCACCTTGAGCAGCCCGTCGAGCACCGAGAGGTCCGGATCCAGCTCGACCTTGAACTCCTGCCAGTACGGGCCCTCGCCCGTCTCGGGCTGGTAGCGGCGGACCTTCAGCGTGTATTCAGGCATCTCTTTTCACCCTGTCACCGGCGAGTAGCTCACCTCGGGGGTGCCGTCGTCGCTCGGCGTGAGGTCGATGTGCTTGAGCCACTCGTCGTCGTTTCGCTCGGGGAAGTCGGTGCGGTACTGCGCGCCGCGGCTCTCGGTGCGGTGCAGGGCGGCGACGCAGGTCGCCTCGGCCTGGTCGAGCATGAACCCGAGTTCGAGCGCCCCCAGCACATCCTGGTTGAAGACCGTGCCGCGGTCGTCGATGTAGGCCCGCGGCAGCTCCTCCTGGAGCGCCTTTACGCGGTCGAGCGCAGTCTGGATCCCTTCCTCGTCACGGAAGACAGCGACGAAGCGGTCCATGGTCTCGCCCAGCTCACGGCGCAGGACCGAAACGCGCCGGCCGCCGTCGTGGGACCGGCCGATGAGCTCGCTGATCTCGCGCTCCGAGTCCCTGAGCGCCGCCTCGCTGGGGCGCGCTGCGTCGATCTGCTTCGCCCGCGCCGCGGCGTGCTCGCCGGCGCGGCGGCCGAAGATGAGCGTGTCGAGCAGGGAGTTGGCGCCCAGCCGGTTGCCACCGTGAACCGACACGCACGCGACCTCCCCGGCCGCGTACAGCCCCGGCACGGTGGTCGCTCCGTGGACGTCGGTCTTGACACCGCCCATCGTGTAGTGGTTGCCCGGCTTGATGTGGATGGGCTCGCGGGTGATGTCCACGCCCGCGAAGTCGCGGCCCACGAGCACGATTTCCCGTAGCGCCTCGTGGATTCGCTTGCGCGGGACGACCGTGATGTCCAAGGCGACGGTCCCGTCGTCAAAGCCGCGGCCCTCGTTGATCTCGGTCTGCTCCGCACGCGAGACGACGTCGCGCGACGCGAGCTCCATCTTGTTCGGGGCGTAGCGCTCCATGAACCGCTCGCCCTGCGCGTTCAGCAGGTGCGCGCCCTCGCCGCGGGCACCCTCGGTGATCAGGAAGCCCTTTTTGGCGAGCGTCGTCGGGTGGTACTGGATCATCTCCATGTCCATCAGCGGCGCGCCGGCGCGGTAGGCCATTGCGATCCCGTCGCCGGTGCAGATGAGGGCGTTGGTGGACGGACGCCAGATCTGCCCGTTGCCGCCGGTGGCGAGGATCACGTTCTTGGCCTCGAAGAGCTCCATCGCGCCGTCGGCGACGTTGCGGAGCACGGCGCCCACGCACTGCCCGTCGCCGTCCAGCACCAATCGCGTCGTGAAGTACTCCTCGTAGCGCGAGATCTGCCCCGAGTACTTCATGAGCTGCTCGTAGAGCACGTGCATGATCGCCTGGCCGGTGATGTCGGCGACGTAGTAGGTGCGCGCCTGCGAGGCGCCGCCGAACGCCCGCGTGCCCAGCCGGCCCTCGTCGTTGCGGTGGAAGGTGACCCCGAGGTGCTCGAGGTGAAGGATCTCGTCCGGCGCCTCGCGGCACATGATCTCGATCGCGTCCTGGTCGCCCAGGTAGTCCGATCCCTTGACCGTGTCGAAGGCGTGCGACTCCCAGCTGTCGCCCTCCTGAAGGGCCGCGTTGATCCCACCCTGGGCGGCGTTCGAGTGCGAGCGCACGGGATGGACCTTGGAGACGATCCCGACCGCGACGCCCTCTTGGGCCGCCGCGAGCGCCGCGCGCTGGCCCGCGAGCCCGGCGCCGATCACCAATACGTCGTGCTTAGGCATGGCGCGCGATCCTATATCCGGGCCATCGAACGCCGCCCCCTCGGCACGCCGATTCAGGCCTGCGGTGGGCCGTCCGGCCCGATGCCGCCCGCGCCCGGCGAGAGCGCGCGGCGGAGGGCCCGGCCGACCTGGTCGGCGGTGATCACGCCGCGCAGGTGACCCTGCTCATCGACGGCCATGAGCGCGCCGAGTCGCGTCAGGGCGTCGTTCCCCAGCAGGGATTCGAGTGGAGCGTCGTCGCGTACGCGAAGGGTGCCGGTCGAGTCGGCCTCGAACACGTCCCGAACGGTCGACGACGGTCGGCTGACCTCCGGGACGGCGTCCGCGGCGCCCCGCTCGATCAGGCCGAGGAACCGCTGCGTCGGGTCGACGACGGGGAACCACGCCCACCGGTAGCGAAGGAAGAACTCGTCCAGGGCGCGCTCCACGCTTGCGTCCTCGGGGATCGCGACCGGCTCGTTGTCCATCACGTCCGCGACGCGCAGGCCCTCGATGCGGCTGACGAAATCCGTCTGCATCACGGCGCCGCGGGCCGATTGGAGCAGGATGAACCCGATCAGCGCGAGCCAGATCCCATCGACGAGGTCACCGCGGACGAAGGCGA
>VAYL01000203.1:0-454 GCA_005884305.1 Actinomycetota bacterium | reverse complement strand
CGGTCGCCGGTCGCCTTCCACGCGATGGCTCGGGCGATCCTCCCGCCGTCGAGGGGGAAGGCTGGGATCAGGTTGAAGCCCAGGATCAGCACGTTGATGCTCGCGAGCCACGTGGTCACGGCCAGGAACGCCGTGGTGTGGGCGGGGGTTTGGTAGGGCATCGCGTTCCACACCTGGCTCCAACCGGCGGAGATGACCCCGGCGGCGACGAAGGCGATGGCCAGCACAAGCGTGACCAGCGGCCCCGCGACAGCCACCTCGAACTCGGTGCGCGGCGAGTCTGAGTCCTTCGTCATCCGTGCGACCCCCCCGAACATCCACAGCGTGATGTCGCTGATGCCGATGCCGCGCCGCAGTGCGACGAAGGCGTGGCCGAGCTCATGCAGGAGGATCGAGCCGAAGAACGCCAGGGCGCTCAGGACCGCGAGCGCATAGGGCAGGACATCGCCGGTGC
>VAYL01000065.1:9031-9622 GCA_005884305.1 Actinomycetota bacterium | reverse complement strand
CGCCGAAGCGCCAGGGAAGCTCGGCCGCGCGCGTGATCCCGATGCGGGGGCCACAGCCCACCTGGACCCCGGTCCACTCCTCGGCCGGCGCGCGAACCTCGAACGGTGGCTCGTCAAGCGGGGCGCGGTCCATGTCGAGACCGATCCCGAGCGCCTCGGTCAGCTTCCCCGGGCCCGAGCAGAGATCGCGGAGCTCCTCCCTCCCGCGCCGGCGCCGCATCTCATCAATCCCCCGGCGCGGTTCAACGGCGCGGATGAGCACCGCCGCCGCATTGCCCTCCGGCTCGCAAACGAAATTCAGGCACGAGTGGATTCCGTACGAGAGATACACGTAGGCCCTTCCCGGGGGGCCGAACAGGGTCGCCGTCCGCGGCGTCAGCCCGACGTAGGCGTGGCAGGCGGGGTCGTCGCGCTCATAGGCCTCCACCTCGACGATCACCCCGCCGACGCCGTTAAAGCGAAGCTCGCATCCGATCAGCTCGCGCGCGACGTCGTGGACGGAGCGCTCGAAGAACTGGGATCCCAGCGAGCTCAATCGTGACCATCCCGCACGGTCTCGAGCACACGCTGCGCCTTCTCCAGCTGCTCACC
>VAYL01000065.1:6884-8973 GCA_005884305.1 Actinomycetota bacterium | reverse complement strand
CATGCGCCTGCCCGTAAGGCCTCGTAGTAGTCGTCGCCGAGGAGCTCGGAGTGCGATGCGAGCTCGTCCCGGCTGAGCTCAGAGAGAGTCCGGCCGGATTCGACGGCGGCCCGCACCAGGCCACCCACCACCCCGTGCGCCTCGCGGAACGGCATGCCCTTCCGCACCAGGAGGTCGGCGATGTCAGTCGCGGCCCCCATCTCGTCGGCGGCGGCGGCCTCCAGGCGCTCGCGGTTGAAGCGAAGCCCGCCGAGCATCGCGTCCGCCGCCTCGAGCGAGAGCTCGATCGTGTCCACGGCGTCGAA
The DNA here is from genome assembly GCA_005884305.1 of Actinomycetota bacterium. Lineage (GTDB taxonomy): Bacteria > Actinomycetota > Thermoleophilia > Solirubrobacterales > 70-9 > AC-56. The sequence goes on along the minus strand of VAYL01000065.1, from coordinate 8,668 downwards.
GACCGCCTCCTTATCTTCCTGGAGGTCCTTCGCGTATGCCAGTGGCAGCGCGTGAAGGACGCCCAGGAGCCTGGTGAGCGACGCCGTGACCCGCGGCGCCTTCGCGCGCAGGAGCTCCGCGGCATCGGGGTTCTTCTTCTGGGGCATGATGCTCGAGCCGGACGCGAATGCGTCGGCGGGCTCGCAGAACCCGAACTCGTCGCTCGACCAGATGACGAGCTCCGACCCCAGGCGGGACAGGTGCATCGCGCACACGGCCGCCGCATGCAGGTAGTCGAGCGCGAAGTCGCGATTCGACACCGTGTCGATGGAGTTCGGCGACGGGCGGGCGAATCCCAGCTCAGCCGCCGTCGCCTCGCGGTCCACGTCCCAGTTGAGTCCGGCGAGTGCCCCGGAGCCCAGCGGCATCGCCATCGTGGACCCGGCCGCGGCGGCGAACCGGATCTCGTCGCGCTCCAGCATCCAGAAGTACGCGAGCAGGTGATGCCCGAGGTACACCGGCTGTGCGCGCTGCAGATGTGTGTAGCCCGGCATCCGCCAATCCCGGTGAGCCTGTGCAAGCTCCAGCAAGCGCCCCATAAGCGCCACGATCAGGCGCCGGGCCTGGGTCGCCCGTTCGCGCAGGTACAGCGCGAGGTCCGTCGCCACCTGGTCGTTGCGCGACCGTGCCGTATGAAGCGTTCCGCCGAGTGGCCCGATCAGCTCGGTCAGCCGGCGCTCTACCGCCATGTGGATGTCCTCGTCGGAGCCCTGGAAGTCGAATCTCCCCGCCTCGAGCTCGGCGGCGACCGCGTCGAGGCCCTCATCCAGCGTCCGCAGCTCATCGTCGTCGATCACCTCGAGCTTGCGCAGCGCGCCCAGGTGGGCCTTCGACCCGGCGATGTCCTGCGGCCACAGCCGCCGGTCGAACCGCAGCGAGGAATTCAGCCGCACGAACAGCGGATCCTGGGGGTCGGGCAGCCGCGTCATCGGGCGCACCAGGATAGGGTGGCCTGCCGATGAGGGCCCTGGTCACCGGCGCCACCGGAAAGATCGGCAACGCGGTCGCGCGCCGGCTCGCCGAGCGTGGCGACGAGGTCGTCGCGCTGGTGCGCAACCCCGCCAAGGCACGGGAGCTCCTGCCCGAGGGCGTCGAGCTCGCGCGCGGCGACGTCACCGATCCCGAGTCGCTGCGCGCCGCGGCCGAGGGCATCGACGGCGCGTTCAACTGCATGGGGCTCTTCGAGCAGTGGTTCGCCGACCCGGGGATCTTCGATCGGGTGAATGGCGAGGGCGCGCGAAACGTGGTCGCCGCGGCCCGCGAGGCCGGCGCCAAGCGTGTTGTCCAGACGTCCACCTTCGACGTCTTCCATGCTCCTCAGGGCGGCACCGTTAGCGAGAAGGAGGTCGCCGACTATCCCAAGGCCACGTCATATGAGCGCTCCAAGCAACTGGCGGAGGGCCTCGTCCTCGAGGAGGCCGAGCGCGGCATCGAGGTCGTCATCGCCAACCCTTCCAGCGTCTACGGCCCAGGGCCGTGGCAGGCAACGGGCCTCGACCGGGCCATTCGAGACGCCATCCGGAGCCGCCTACCAGCCACCCCGCCCGGCGGCATGACGCTCGTCTTGGTGGACGACGTCGCCGCCGGCCACCTGGCCGCGTTCGATCGCGGCAAGGCCGGCGAGCGCTACATCCTGGCCGACGGCTACGCCTCGATGCGCGAGCTGATCTCGCTCGCGGTCGAGCACGCGGGCCGTGGCCGCGTGCCGCCGACCCTGCCGCTGGGGCTTGCGAAGGGGATGGCG
>VAYL01000065.1:0-6822 GCA_005884305.1 Actinomycetota bacterium | reverse complement strand
GAGAAGGCGCGCACGGAGCTGGGCGTCGGGTTCACGCCGCTTCAGGAGGGTGTGGCTCGGACAGTGCGCTGGATGGCCGACTCAGGCCGCCTCTAGGGGCGGCCGAGCGCCTCCGCGAGCGCCGCCGCAACGCGCTCCACCTCCGTCTCCCCCATCGCGGTGAAGAACGGCAGCGCGAGCGAGCGGTTGGACACCGCCTCGGCGATCGGGAGCTGCCCCTCCCGGAAGCCGAACCGCTCGCGGAAGTGCGGCATCAGGTGGATGGACGGCAGATACGTCTTGGAGTCAATGCCACGCTCGGCGAGCGCCGCGATCACCCCATCCCGATCCGCACCCGCCGGCAGCTGCACCACGTAGACGAACCAGCTCCGCCGCGCAAGGCCCTGATCGGCGGAAAGGAGAATCAATCCCTCCGGATCCCCTTGCCCGGCCGGGGCGGCGCCGAGCGGCTCCAACGCCTGTGCGTAGAGCTGCGCGACCCGTGTCCGCTCGGCAATGAGCGCATCCGCGCGCTCGACCTGTGCGATCCCGAGCGCGGCCTGGAGATCCGTGATCCGGTAGTTGAAGCCCAGCCGCTCGTGGGCGAGCCAGCCCATCTCGGCGCGCCCTTGATTCCGCTCGCTCCGCATGAGCGCAGCGACATCCCGATCCGACGGGATCGCCATGCCGCCCTCGCCGGTCACGAGCTGCTTGTTTGGATAGAAGCCGAAGATCGCGATGTTGCCGCGCGTGCCGACCTTGATGCCCTCGGCGTCCACTGCGCCCGTGGCCTCCGCCGCGTCCTCGAGGACTCCCAGCCCGCGATTGGCGGCAAGCCGCTCCAGTTCCGGCATGGCAGCCGCGCAGCCGAAGATGTGCACCGGCAGGAGCCCGGAAGTCCGCTCGGTCACGGCCGCCGCAGCGGCGCTCGGGTCCATGTTCAGCGTCACCGGGTCGATGTCGCAAAAGACGGGTACGGCGTCCTCGTACAGCAGGCAGTTGGCGGAGGAGACGAAGCTGAACGGGCTCGTGACCACCTCGTCGCCCGGGCCCCAGCCAAGCGCGCGAACGCCCAGATGAAGCGCCGTCGTTCCCGACGAGATGGCAACAGCGTCATCGGTCCCGATCCAAGCCGCGAAGTCGCGCTCGAACCGCTCGAGCATCGGGCCGAGCGACAGCCGCCCCGACCGCAGCGCCTCGAGCACCAGCTCCTCCTCGCGCGGACCGAGGTCAGGGCGCGCGAGGGGGATGATCCCCTCGCCGCTCACGACCGCGTTTGGTGGTTTGGGGGCGCTATGGCGTACCTGATATCGCAAACGCTTCGAGAGAGGGCCATCAATGGCCTGCGGTGACCTCCGTGCCCTCCCTCGTTGCACGGTCCTTCTGCTCCCGCGGCTGGAACGCGTACTCCAGCGAGTCCACCAGGGCCTCCCAGGACGCCTCGATGATGTTCTCCGACACGCCGATCGTCCCCCACGTCTCACCGCTGCCGTCCGAGGAGTCGAGCAGCACGCGCGTGACCGCGCCGGTGCCATGGTGGGTATCCAGGATCCGGACCTTGTAATTGACGAGGTCGATCTCGGCGAGGTGCGGGTAAAGCTCGGTGATCGCGGACCGGAGCGCCTTGTCCAGCGCGTTCACCGGCCCGTTGCCCTCCGCCGTGCGCAGGAATCGCTGGCCGTCGACCCAGATCTTGATCGTCGCCTCGGTTTCCACCTTGCCGTTCGCGCGCTTCTCGGTGATCACGCGGAAGCCCTCGAGCCGGAAGAGCGGGGAATACGTTCCCGCCTCGCGGCGCAGCAGCAGCTCGAACGAGGCGTCGGCAGCCTCGTACTGATAGCCGCGGTGCTCGCGCTCCTTGAGTCGCTCCACGGCGCGCTTGGCGGCGTCGGCGTCCAGGTCGACGCCCGCGGCTTCGGCGCGGCTCTGCACCGAGCCTCGGCCGGCGAGCTCGGAGATGAGCACGTCGCGGCTGTTCCCGACCAGGCCCGGCTCGATGTGTTCGAACGTGCGCGCGTCGGCCTGCACGCCGGCCGCATGCATCCCGCCCTTGTGGGCGAACGCGTTGCGGCCCACGTACGGACGGTCGGGGTCCGGCTGGAGGTTGCAGAGCTCGTCGACCAGATGTGACGTCTCGGTGAGCCGCCGAAGGCGATCCGGCGGCACGCACTCGAAGCCCATCTTGAGCTGTAGCGCCGGCAGGATCGAGGCCAGGTTCGCGTTGCCCGTGCGCTCGCCGAAGCCGTTCATCGTTCCCTGCACGAGACGCGCTCCGGCGCGCACGGCCTCGAGCGAGTTGGCCACGCCGCACTCGGCGTCGTTGTGGGTGTGGATCCCGATCTCGACCCGATCGCCCAGCTCCGCGACCACGGACGCGGTCGCCTCGCCCACCTGGAACGGCAGGCTCGAGCCGTTGGTGTCGCACAGCGTCACGTTCTCGGCGCCTGCGGCAACCGCGGCCCGCAGGCACTCCAGCGCGTACTCGTAGTCCTCGCGCCACGCGTCGAAGAAGTGCTCGGCGTCGTAGACCACCCGCTTCCCCCGCCCGACGAGGAAGCAGACTGAGTCGGTGATCATCCCCAGGTTCTCGGTCCGGGAGACCCTGGTCACCTTCTCCAAGTGAAGGCCCCAGGTCTTGCCCACCAGGGTGCAGACCGGCGCGAAGCACTCGGCGAGCTCACGCATGGCCGCGTCGTCCTCGGCGGCGACGCCGCGCCGGCGCGTCATGCCGAACGCGCAGACGTCAGCCTGCTCGAGGTCAACGCCCCGAAGCAGCTCGAACAGCTCGGCGTCCTTGGGGTTCGAGCCCACGAACCCCGCCTCGATGAGCTGCACCCCAAGCCCGTCGAGCGCCTGAACCACCCGCACCTTCTCGGCGGCCGACAGGGACATTCCCTGCCCCTGCATGCCGTCACGCAAGGTCGTGTCGTAGAGCTTTACCTGGGTCAACAAGTTGATGCCTTTCCGTTGGAGGGACGAGCGGGAGTCGGGCGCGGCCGAAGCCGGCGCGGCCACGGGGCTTTACGCCCCCGCGGCGCTCCTAATTCGCTCGATGCCTCCAGGAATGAGACGCATCACGACGTGACCTTACTTGGTTGCTCGACCACGTCCAGCCATTCCAGGTACTCCGGGGCGCGCCTATGCAGCGCGTCCTCGAGCTTGGCCTGGATGACCCGGGTGATCTCACCGGGCTCACCGATCGGATGGTCGTCGACCTCCCGAACCGGGACGAGCTCGGCGGCGGTGCCGGTCAGGAACACCTCATCGGCCAGGAACAGCTCGGCCCGAGCGATGTCGCGCTCCTCGACCGGATATCCGAGGTCGCCCGCGATCTGGATGACCGACCGGCGCGTGATGCCGTCGAGGATGGAATTGGTGTGTCCGGGCGTGGACAAGACCCCGTCGCGAACGATGAAGACGTTCTCGCCCGAGCCCTCGGAGACGTTGCCCTGTACGTCGAGAAGAATCGCCTCGTCGTAGCCGGCGTTCGCCGACTCGGTCTTGGCGAGGATCGAGTTGAGGTACTGACCCGACGCCTTGGCATGCGGGATCAGCGAGTCGCCCGAGATCCCACGCCACGACGACACCTTGCACCTGATGCCGCTGCGCTTTCCCTCCTCGCCCAGATAGGCGCCCCACGGCCACACCGCGACGATCACGTCGATCGGCGCGCTCTGCGCGAAGAGGCCCATCTCGCCGTAGCCGCGGAATGCCAGCGGGCGGATGTAGCAGCTCTTCAGGCCGTTCCGGCGGATCAGCTCATGGGTCGCCTCGCGCATCCCGTCGACCGAGTACGGGAGCTCCATGTAGTAGAGCTGCGCCGAGCGCACCAGCCGCTCCAGGTGCTCGCGGTGCCGGAAGATCGCCGTCCCGCGATCCGTCTCGTACGCCCGGATGCCCTCGAAGACGCCGGTGCCGTAGTGAAGGCCGTGGCTGAGTACGTGGACGTTGGCGTTGTCCCAGGGGACGTACTCGCCGTTCATCCAGATCCACTCAGACTTCTCCACTGTTCCTCCTTGCTTGCGGTGCGGGCCAAGTATGCCTCAAGACTTCGCGCTCTCCAAGCTGACAGCCCCGATTACGGCGTCGGTCATGTCCTCCGTGCCGACCGTCTCCTGGTCCGCCGTGGCCAGGTCCGGCGTTCGCAGTCCTCGCTCGAGCGCCGAGTCCACGCCGGCCTCGATCGCGCGGGCCTCGGCGTCCATGCCCAGTCCGTGGCGCAGCATCATCGCCGCCGAAAGGAAGGTTGCAAGCGGGTTGGCGACCCCCTGCCCCGCGATGTCCGGGGCGGAGCCATGCACCGGCTCGAACAGTCCCGGCTCGCTCTCCGCGCCGAGGCTCGCGGACGGGAGCATGCCGAGCGACCCGGTGAGCATCGCCGACTCGTCGCTCAGGATGTCGCCGAACATGTTCTCGGTCACGATTACGTCGAATCGGCCCGGGTTCGCGACGAGCTGCATCGCCGCGTTGTCGACCAGCATGTGGTCGAGCTCGACGCCCTCGTAATCCGCCGCGACGCGGGTAATCGTCTCGCGCCACAGGCGCGAGGTCTCGAGGACGTTGGCCTTGTCGACTGACGTGACCCGGGCCGAGGCTCCGCCCCGCTGCCCCGCCGCCTCGAAGGCGACGCGTGCGATCCGCTCGATCTCGGCCACCGTGTACTCGCAGTCGTCATGGGCTCGGTCGCCATCGCGGGCGCTCGCGCCGAAGTAGATCCCGCCGGTGAGCTCTCGGACCACCAGGAGGTCCGTGCCGGCGATCACCTCGGGTCGGAGCGGGCTCGCGTCGACGAGTGCTGGGCTCGGCCGAACCGGGCGCAAATTGGCGTAGAGGCCCATTCCCTTGCGCAACCCCAACAGCCCCTGCTCCGGGCGCGGCGCGTTCGGATCGGTGGTGTCCCACTTCGGCCCGCCCACGGCGCCGAGCAGGACCGCGTCGGCGCGCCGGCACGCCTCGAGGACGTCGTCGGTGAGCGCGGCGCCGTGCTCGTCGATCGACGCGCCACCAACCTGGTGCTCGGTGAACTCGAACTCCCCGACCGCTTCCAGCAACCGCTTGGCTGCACCGACGATCTCGGGGCCGATTCCGTCGCCCGGCAGCAGAACGATCTGCGGTGAGCTCACGCGCTCGCCCCCGAGGGCCGTCGAGCTGAGATGTTGAGGCGCACGTAGTCGAGGGTCAGCGGGCGCGGGATGTACTCGAGCACGGCGTCCAGGTACTGCTCGTGAAGCTCATCCGGGAGTCGCTCCAGGTGTGGGCCCAGGCAGACGGTTCGCAGGAATTCGCGCGGCTCGCGCGGCTTTTCCAGCCGATCCTCGAGCCGGCAGTGCTCGTCCGCGAACCCCGCGGCCTGTAGCCGAATCTCGGTATCGCCAGGCGAGGCGAAGTTCCAGGTGCTCGCGATCCCGCGAACGTATGGCGCGAAACGCTCGTCGCCGTTTACGTTCTCCAGCGAGTTCAGGAACTCGTCGAGATTCCCGATCCCGCCGCACTGCGCCTCAAGCTGACCGCCCGGTCGCAGCGCCGCGTAGAGCCGCTGGAATAGGCGCCGGTGGTCGAGGATCCAGTGGAGCGTGGCGTTGGAGAAGACCGCGTCCACCGGCTCCGTCAGCTCCAGGTCGAGCAGGTCGGACACGATGAGCTCGGTGCGGTCGTCGGGCAGCGCCTCGCGAGCCTTCTCGATCATCGAGGCCGAGGCGTCCACCCCGATCACGCGGCCCTCGGGCAGGTGCTCGAGCAGGAGCTTGGTGACGCGACCGCTGCCGCATCCGGCATCGAGGACCGTCTCGTCGCCCCGAAGCTCGAGCCGGTCGATCACCTCGCGCGCCCATTCAGCCTGGATGTGCGAGACGCGGTCGTACGTCGCCGCGTCCCACTCCCGCGCTTCCTCGTCTGGGTTCACAGCGCCGTGGTCACCGGACCGCGGTCGGCGCCGCCGGCCGCCTCGAAGTCGCCGATGGCGGTCTCGTTTTGGAGCGTGATTCCGATGTCGTCGAGGCCGTGAAGGAGGCGGTGCTTGATGTCCGCGTCGAGCTCGAACTCCACGACGCCGCCCGCGAAGGTGACGGTCTGATCGTCGACGTCGATTCGGGCGTCGCCGACCGCCGCCACCTCGCGACAGCTCTCCTCCGGCAGGATCACCGGCAGGAGCCCGTTCTTGGTGCAGTTGACGTAGAAGATGTCGGCGAACGACGGCGCGATCACGGCGTCGAAGCCGAAGTCCTGGAGCGCCCAGACGGCGTGCTCGCGGGACGATCCCGAGCCGAAGTTGCGGCCGGCGACCAGGATCGGGTTCGGCTGGAGCTCGAGCTCGCCGGAGCGGAACCAGTCGTAGAAGAGGAACTCGCCGAAGCCGGTTCGCTCGACTCGCTTCAGGAACTGCTTGGGGATGATCTGGTCCGTGTCGACGTCGGCGCGATCGAGCACCGACACCTTCCCCTAATGACGTCGACCGGTCTCATGCCCACTCCCTGATGTCCACGAAGCTGCCCTCGACGGCGGCCGCCGCGGCCATTCGGGGGCTGACGAGGTGCGTCCGCCCGCCCCGGCCTTGGCGACCCTCGAAGTTGCGGTTCGAGGTCGACGCGCAGCGCTCGCCCTCGGACAGGATCTCGGGGTTCATCCCAAGGCACATCGAGCAGCCCGCGGTGCGCCACTCGAAGCCGGCGGACCTGAAGACCTCGTCGAGCCCCTCCTCCTCGGCCTGCGCCTTCACCTGCTGCGAGCCAGGGACGACCATCCCGCGCACCGAATCCGCGACGCGCCGGCCATCGACGATCGACGCCGCCTCGCGCAGGTCCTGGATCCGGGAGTTGGTGCAGGAGCCGATGAAGATGCGATCCA
>VAYL01000202.1:2859-3442 GCA_005884305.1 Actinomycetota bacterium | reverse complement strand
AGTGGCGATTATCAGCATCATCGTCACGCTGCCTCCGAGGTCGCCCGCGAATGGTTCGACCACAGGGTCGTGCTGAAGGCTCTGTTGAGCGATCTAGGAATCCGCATCCCCCACCACCGGCCCCGTCGCGGGCGGCTGGCGCCACCCTATCCCCGCGGGATGGTGATCCAGCCGGAGTCGCGCCGTCCGCTTCGCCTCCCGAGGCAGACGGCGAGGACGGTGATGAGGCGACCGATTCCGTCCCGCATCGGAGGATCGGCGCGCCGTGATCCGAGCGCGAGCGTGGTCGTGGTCATCCATAACAACCTCGTGCTCACGCGGATGTGCCTGGAGAGCGTCCTCGAGAACACGGCGGAGACGCGGTGTGAGCTGATCGTCGTCGACAACGGCTCCCGTGACGGCACGGCGCGCTACCTCGCGCGGCTCGCGAGCTCCCACGCCCGCGTCAGGGCGATCCTGAACGGAGCGAACATGGGATTCGCCCCCGCGTGCAACCAAGGCCTCGCGCTCGCGCGCGGAACGCACCTGGTTCTCCTGAACAACGACGTGATGGTCCCGCCCGGGTGGCTCCCCCGCCTACTCT
>VAYL01000202.1:585-2851 GCA_005884305.1 Actinomycetota bacterium | reverse complement strand
CAATCGCATCGGCAACGAGGCGCAAGTGGATTCCGATTACCGCACGTGGGGCGAGTACCTGCGGTTCGCGGCACGGCGTGCGAAGGAGCACAGCGGACAGGGCTTCGAACTCAGGGTCCCGACGATGTTCTGCCTGGCGATGCGCCGAGACGTATTCAGCCACCTCGGCCCACTTGACGAGCGCTACGAGCTGGGGCTTCTGGAGGACGACGACTATGCCGAGCGCGCCCGACGTGCCGGGTACACGCTTAGATGCGCGGAGGACGTATTCATCCACCACTTCGGCGAGGGCTCGTTCGGAAAGCTCGTTCCCAGTGGCGAGTACCAGAGGGTGCTGGCCGCGAATCGCCGGCGCTTCCAACAGAAGTGGGGCATCGCATGGCAGCCCTACGAGCGTCGGCAGAGCCCGCGCTATCTCGAGCTGCGGACTCAAATCAGACGCATCGTGGACCGGCAAATTCCCTCAGGAGCGCGCATCCTCGTGGTGAGCAGGGGCGATGACGAGCTGACCGAGTTCGACGGGCACATCGGCATGCACTTTCCGCAGGACCCCAGCGGAGTCTTTGCGGGCGACTACCCGCGGGATGACGCCCAGGCGATCACCCAGCTCGAGGAGCTCCGCGCCAAAGGCGCGGCGTACCTAGTCATCCCTCGCCCAGGAGCGTGGTGGCTCGATCACTACCGGGAACTGCGCCGCCACCTCGAGACGCGATATCGACTCCTCGTGACCGACGGTGATGCCGCGGTTATCTACGACCTGGGCGGCGCCGGGGAAAATGGAGGGTAGCCCGCAACCAGTCTCGATCGTCATCCCGGTCCATGAGCGTTCCGGGCTGACGCGCGAATGCCTCGACGCCCTGCTCGAGCTGGACGAATGCGCCGAGGCGGAGATCGTCGTCGCCGACGACGGCTCGCGCGACGATACGCCAGAGGTGGTTGGGACGTATGGCAAGCGGGTGCGGTTGCTGCGGGAGAACGCAACCGTTGGCTTCGCGGGCGCCTGCAATATGGGGTTCGGCACGAGTACGGGAGAGCTCGTCGTGTTCCTCAACAACGACACCGTTCCGCAAGCGGGATGGCTGTCGGCCCTGCTCGCCTACGCCGCGGATCATGAACGCGCCGCAATGGTCGGCAGCAGGCTCCTGTTCCCCAACGGGACGGTTCAGCATGCCGGTATCGCCATCTGCCAGGATCGCTTTCCGAGGCATCTGTACGCCGGTTTTCCCGCGGATCACCCCGCCGTTGTGCGTTCGCGCCGGTTACATGCGGTGTCCGCCGCCTGCGCGCTGGTCCGAAGGGATGCCTTCGAGAGAGTGGGCGGCTTCGACGATGCCTACCGGAACGGACTCGAGGACGTCGACCTGTGCCTGAGGCTCGAGGAAGTCGGCTACGAAATCCATTACTGCGGAGACAGCGTGGTCGTCCACCTCGAGTCCGCGTCCCGCGGCGAGCGCTCGAGCGAGCGCACCGAGGGCGAGAAGCTGTATCTGCGCCGCTGGGGCGACCGGGTCAGGCCGGACGACGTGAGCCTGTATATGGAAGACGGACTGATCGACGTTCGATACGCGGAGACGTATCCCGTTCGGCTTCGGATATCGGGCGAGCTTGCCACCGTCGAGGAAGCGGGCCGGGAGCGGGAGCTCGAGCGGCTGCTCGCTGTCCGGTCCCGTCAGGCCTACGATCTGCTCCGGGAGGCGACGCGACTGACGCTGCTCGCCGGACGCGGCGTCGAGGAGCTTCAGGCGCCGGAGACCGCACGGCGGGATGAGCGTCGACGCGGTCACGGGCCGGTGACGGAGCATGACGGCTCCGACGAGCAGGACGCTGCTCGCCTGATTGAGGCGCACGAGGAGCTTCGCCGCCGGGACGAGGAGCTCATGGTGCGCATCTGCGAGCTCCAGGAGGCGGTCGGCGTCGCTCCGAGCGAGTCCTTCGCTTACCGGCTGCTTCCCGAACGCCTTCGTACGCTCGTTCGGTCGCACATCCCGGCCGGCCGGGCGGTGGCGGTCATCAGCAAGGGCGATGAGGAGCTGCTTCGCCTCGATGGCCGGCCGGCGAGGCATTTCCCGAGCAGCGCGACCGGGGAATACACGGGGTATTACCCGCCCGACAGCGCCGCCGCAACGGCACACCTGGCCGAGATCCGGCAACAGGGGGTGGAGTTCCTGGTCATCCCGGCGACGTCGCTCTGGTGGCTCGACCACTACTCGGACTTCGGGGACCACCTTCGCTCCCACTGCGCCGAGGTGGCGCGAGAGGACGGAGT
>VAYL01000202.1:0-573 GCA_005884305.1 Actinomycetota bacterium | reverse complement strand
TTCGCTCGCGGGCGCCTCCGCTGCCGGCGCGAGCGGCCGCCAATCGAGCGACGAGAATGCCCTTCTGCCCGGCATGCGGGCGCTGGTCCGGAGCCTGATCCCGGAGGACGAAGAGGTGCTCGTGATGACCGGCGGCGACGACGCCCTCCTGGACGTCGGACGCAAAGCGCGGCCCTTCCCCGGCGCACCGGCCGGCACCGGCTCACCCCCTCGAGGTAATGGAACCGCGGAGCTGCAGGCGGCACGGACGCGCGGCGTCCACTATCTGATCGTCCCCCGTACGAGCTTTCGGCTGATCCAGGAATCCGAGCACGTCAGGGCCTATCTCGAACGTTGCCGGACGGTCGCCCTGCGCGATCAGATCTGCGCGATTTTCGAGCTCTCCGGCGACGCGGCAGGCGCAGACGATGGCTGAGCGCCGGGTTCTGTACGTCTGCCACAACCACCCCTCGATCCGACCTGGCGGCGTTGAGACGTATGCGCTCGAGCTCTACGAGGGAATGCGTGAGCATCCGCGCTGGGCGCCGATCCTCCTCGCTCGCTCCGGCCCGCCTTATGCGCCCCGCAGAAGCT
>VAYL01000201.1:535-3571 GCA_005884305.1 Actinomycetota bacterium | reverse complement strand
CCACCCCACGGGCGCATCTTCCACGGCGTCAGCGACACGCGATACGCGAAGGACTTCAGGACGCTCAACCGCCGCGTCGGCGCCCATAACGCGCTCCTACCGAGCTTCGGTCACTGGGACGGCGAGCATCTCCTCGGCGGGCTGCACAGGTGGCGCACGACACACACCCGCGGCGTCCTCAGCCTCTCAACGGCGCCGGGCGGCGAGCCGGAGGTGATCAGCCCCCGACGGATCGCGCGCGGATACGGCGACGACTACATCCTGGAGCTGAATCGCCTGATCGCGCAGTCGAATCAGGTCGTCTACATCCGGCTGTTCGGGGAGATGAACGGCTACTGGAATCCGTACAGCGCCTTCAACGCCGACGGCTCGTCGCGGGGCCAGAGCCACTCGACGAGCGCGTTCCGGAAGGCCTGGCGTCGAATCGTGCTGATCGTGCGCGGCGGCAACCGAAAGACAATCAACCGCAAGCTCCGCAAGCAGGACATGCCCAGGATTTACCGCGCGGACTCGAACCACGACCCCGTGTACAGGCAGCACGGTGCGCCCGCGGCCCTGCCCAAGCCGAATGTGGCGTTCATGTGGGTGCCGCAGACGATCGGCTCTCCGGACATCGCAGGGAACGCCCCCGGCGACTACTGGCCCGGAGGTCGCTTCGTCGACTGGATCGGCGCCGACATCTACTCCAAGTTCGCGACGCCGGGCATCTGGTCGGCCTTCAAGCATTTCTACAGCCACTGGCGCAATCCACATGTGGTCGCCGAGTACTCGCCCTGGGACAACGACAACCGCGGCGCGTTCACGCGCCGCCTGTTCCGCTGGGCGCTCCATCACCGCCGCGTGCGGACGCTCATCTACTACCGCAGCACGTCCCCGAACAACGCATTCGACATCAACCACTGGCCGCAGGCCCGCGCCGTGATTCGAGGCATGCTGGGCCGCCCGCGGTTCATGGAGTACGCGCCCGGCACTCGGCCGTAGCGTTTTCATCGATGCTGAGCGCAGCGAGTCCAGCGATGGGCGAAAGACGTTGCCAGTGGCAACGAGATCCGCCCATCGCTGACTGGTGGGCGGCTAGGAAGCGTCCTTGCGAAGCTTCCAGATGTGCTCCGCGGGCAGGCGGCGGGCCCACTCGACGGGCACGAGGTCGTAGCTCGACGTCGCGTCCGGCGACGGGCGCAGCTCGATCAAATCCTCCACAACGAATTCGTTCGCACGGAACAGCCGGATCCACTCGCCGTAGGGGAGCTGGAAGTCGACGCTCTCGTCGTCCTCGATGACCCGGTGCTCGAAGTAGTTGTTCAGCTGCCGATCGCCGGCGGCCTCGCGCTCGTTATCCCAGAAGATGTCGAACACGGGAGTGACCATCGAGAACGCGAGGAGGCCGCGATGGCGAAGCAGCCGCGCGCACTCCGGCACGAGCCGCATTGGATCGGCGAAGTTGAACGCACCGTGGTCGCAGAAGACGACGTCGAAGCTCTCGTCGTCGAGCGGGACGTCCTCGGCGCTCGCCTCGATCAACGGGAAATCGACCTCGGCCTCGGCCATCGCCTGGCGGGCGTGATCGAGCTGGCGCGGTGAGAGGTCGAGGCCGACCGGACGAGCGCCGAGCTTGGTCAGCGAGATCGACCACTGGCCGGCCCCGCAGCCGAGCTCGAGGACGTCCTTCCCGGCCACATCCCCGAGGACCTTGAGCTCCGCCTCAGGAACCTGCCAGACACCCCAGGCGAGCCCCGCCTTCTCGGCGAGCTGCTCGCGGTGGCGCTTCTGGTACGCGTCGCTCTGGCGCTCCCAGAAGGCGCGGTTCTTGGCGGCGTGGCGAGAGAGGGACGCCAGGGCTACTTGCCGGTCTCGACGACCGAGACTGTCCGGCCGCGACGGCCGGTCTTGAACTCGACGACGCCGGGGCGAGTGGCGAAGATCGTGTGGTCGCGGCCGAGGCCGGTGCCGTCCCCTGGGCGGAAGCGGGTGCCGCGCTGGCGCACGATGATCTCGCCGCCGCCCACCTGCTGGCCGGCGAAGATCTTGACCCCGAGGTACTTCGGGTTCGAGTCGCGCCCGTTACGGCTTGATCCAAGTCCCTTCTTGTGCGCCATGGCTAGCTCTCTTTCTTAGCAGACGAGGAGCGGCGCGACGACGAGGAGCCCCCGCCCGAGGAGGACCTGCTCCCGCCCGATGTCTTCTTGGCCGCGGGCTTCTTCGCCACCGGCTTCTTGGCCGCCGGCTTTTTCGCCGCGGGCTTCTTGGCGGCCGGCTTCTTCGCCGGGGCCTTCCTCGCCGGAGCCTTCGGCTTGGCCTCGGCTTTGGCCTCAGGCTCGGCCTTCTTCTCGGCCTGCTTGGTGGCGCCCGCCGCGGGCTTGCGCGTGAGCATCTTCACCTCGGTGACCTCCAGGCGAGTGAGCGCCTGGCGGTGCCCGGCGCGGCGCCGATAGCCCTTCTTCTCCTTGTACTTGAAGATCCGGACCTTCGGGCCGCGAACGTGCTCGGCCACGACGGCCTCGACCTTGACCTTCTCGAGCTTGTCGCCCTCGAGAACGACGTCGCCGTCGTCCTTGAACATGACGGCCCGGAGGTTCACCTTGCTGCCCTCGTCAGCGGGCAGCCTCTCGACGAGCAGCTTCCCGCCCTTCTCGGCGCGGTACTGCTTGCCGCCGGTCTCGACTATCGCGTAGCTCGTCGCCATCGGAGATTCCTAGTTGCCCTCAGAGGAACTCTGGGCCTTTGCACGCGAACGGCGCCTGCCGCCCCTTCGGCCGCGGCGCCGTCGCGAGGGCGTTGATTCTACGGGGTCGCCGTTGGAATCGCCATCGGATCCGCCGCCGTTGCCGCCGTCCCCGCCCGCTGCCTCCCCGACGAGCGACGCCGTGGCGGCCGCGCGGGCGACGCTCTCGATCCGGACCAGCCGGCGATCCCCGACGAAGCGCCCGCCACCGGTCACGCTGACGATGTACGAGTCCACGCGGGCGACCGCGTCATCGACGTTGTACATGTGCGGCTCCTCGATCCGCACCAGCACCTCGTCGCCGACCTGGAACG
>VAYL01000201.1:0-487 GCA_005884305.1 Actinomycetota bacterium | reverse complement strand
AGCGGCAGCGCGTCGCCGCCCTCGAAGTGGAAGTGCTTGCCGGCCCTCTCCTCGAGCTCGTGCAACGGGCTGTCCTGGCGGAGGAGCTCGGCGGCGACCTTCGGATTCACGCGCAGGAGGAACGCCTCCGGCTTCGGCTGCTCCTCGACCAGGTCGCGCAGGCGCCGCACCACGCTGATGGCGACGGTCTCCTCCGACTCGACGACGCCCTCGCCATCGCAGGTGGGGCAGCGCTTCGTGAGGATCTCGCGCACGCCGTCGGTGACGTTCTGGCGCGTCATCTCCACCAGCCCAAGGGGCGAGACGTCCATGACATAGCTCTTCGTCTTGTCCGCGTCCAGGGCCTTGCGCAGCGTCTTCAGCACCTGGTCGCGGTTGCGGGCCCGCGCCATGTCGATGAAGTCGATGACGATGATCCCGCCGATGTCCCGCAACCGGAGCTGGCGCACGACCTCCTCGGCCGCCTCGACGTTCACGCGCGTGATCG
>VAYL01000064.1 GCA_005884305.1 Actinomycetota bacterium | reverse complement strand
CTACCTCGAGCACAAGGGGCTCTACCGCCACATCAAGGACGAGGTTCCCGAGGGCGAGCACGCGGTGCCGATCGGCGAGGCGCGTATCGCTCGGGCCGGCGAGGAGATGACCGTTGTCGCGTACGGCTCGAGCGTCCATCTGGCGCTCCGCGCCGGCGAGGAGCTCGACGAGGACATCGAGGTCCTCGACCTGCGCACGCTCGCCCCGCTCGATCGCCAGTCCATTCTCACGAGCGCGCGGAAGACCGGCAAGGTGCTGGTGGCGCACGAGGCGACGAGGTCGGCCGGGATCGGCGCCGAGGTCGCAGCGCTCGTCACCGAGGAGGCGTTCGAGGAGCTCGACGCGCCGGTCCGGCGGCTCACCGCCCCGGACGTACCGATCCCGTTCAGCCCGCCGCTCGAGCAATCAGTGCTCCCGCAGCTCGACGACATGAAGGAGGCCTGCCGTGAGCTCCTCGCCTACTGAGCAGGCCGCCACCGCTGTCGACGTCGTGATGCCACAGATGGGCGTCTCCGTCGCCGAGGGCACGATCGTCGAATGGAGAAAGCGCCCCGGCGACTGGATCGAGGCCGACGAGCCCGTCTGCGACGTGACGACGGACAAGATCGACGTGGAGATCCCGGCGCCCGCGAGCGGCCGGATGCAGGAGATCCTCGTGGAGCCCGGGACCACCGTCGCGGTGGGGACGCCGCTCGCGCGGATCGACGCCGAGGCCAAGCCCGGTGAAGCCCATCCCGACGAGCACGCGGCGAACGGCGGCCAGCCCGCCGCGGAGGCTCCGCCGCCGCGAACCGAGGCAGCGCCTCCGCAAGCCGAGCAGGCGCCCGCGCCGAACGGCGAGGAGGACCGCTCGCGGTTCTACTCCCCCGTCGTCCGCCGCATCGCCGACAAGCACGGCGTCGATCTCGAGCAGGTGAAGGGCACCGGCATCGGCGGCCGGGTGCGCAAGAAAGACGTTCTCGCATACATCGAGGGACAGGAGGGCGCTCCGGAAGGACGGCCGGAGCCCCTCCTTCACATCGAGTCCCCCTACCGACCCGACGAGGCGGATGCGCCGCAGCCGAGCGAGGCCGGGACCGAGGCAGCCCCGGCTGCACCGGCCGGCGCTCCGCCTCCGGGGGTCGGGGAGCTGGTGGGACCGACGCGCCGCGAACCGATGTCGGTGATGCGCCAGGCGATCGCCCGCCACATGACCGGCAGCAGGCGCACCGCCGCGCACTGCACGACCATCGTGGAGGCGGACTTCGCGCGCGTCGCCGCCAGGCGCGGCGAGCTGCGCGACGCGATGAAGCGTCGCGGGGTCAGCCTGACCTATCTGGCGTTCGTCGCGCGTGCAACCGTCGAGGCGCTACAGGAGCACCCGCGCCTGAATGCATCGGTCGACGGCGACGAGCTCGTCTACCACGACGACGTCAACCTCGGGATCGCGGTCGCTCTGGACGACGGGCTGATCGTCCCGGTCATCCGGCGCGCGCAGCGCCTGAGCCTCGAGGGCATGGCCGCTGCGATCTCGGACGTCGCCGAACGGGCGCGGGCCGGCAAGCTCGATCCCGACGAGGTCCACGGCGGCACGTTCACCATCACGAACCCCGGCCAGTTCGGCGCCGTGCTTGCGACGCCGATCATCAACCAGCCGCAGGTGGCGATCCTCGATCTCGAGGCGATCGTCAAGCGGCCCGTTGTGGTCGAGGGCGAGGATGGCGACTCCATCGCGATCCACCCGATGACCTACCTCTGCATGTCGTGGGACCACCGGGCACTCGACGGAGCCGACGCGGCCCGCTTCCTCGCGAAGGTCAAAGCCCGCTTGGAGACCTGGGAGGTATCGCGATGAGCGCCGTCGCCACCCCACGCTCGTCGGCCCCGGCTCCGGGCGCGGTCCTGCCGGGCTCAGAGGCGCAGACCGGCGCGGTCGCTCCGGTAGCGCTCGAGCACGAGGACCTGGTGCTCCATCGCGGCTCGCGCAGCGGGCACTACGTGATCGTTGCGGTCCACTCGACTGCCCTGGGACCCGCCCTCGGCGGGGCCCGGCTGTGGCACTACCCGGCGACGACCGATGCCGTCCGCGACGCGCTGCGTCTGGCCCGTGGCATGACGTTCAAGGCCGCCGCCGCGGGGCTGGCTCTCGGTGGTGGGAAGGGCGTCATCTGCGGGCCGGCACGGGCCCCGGTCGGACGGGAGCGCGACGATCTGCTGCTGGATTTCGGCGATCTCGTCGAGTCCCTGGGCGGCCGGTACATCACGGCGGAGGACGTCGGCATGTCCCCGGCGGACCTGGTGGTCATCAACGAGCGCACCGAGCACGTCACTGGCCTTCCGCCCGAGCGTGGCGGCTCGGGCGATCCCAGCCCGTTCACGGCGGTGGGCGTAGAAGCGTCGATGCGCGCCTGCGCGCGTGTTCGCTTCGGATCGCCAGAGCTCGCCGGGCGCCGGGTCGTGATCGCCGGTCTCGGGCACGTCGGCGCGAAGCTCGCGCGACGGCTGGTGGACCATGGCGCCGAGGTGGCGGCCTCTGACATCGATCCGGCCAAGCGCCGCGTCGCCGAGGAGCTTGGGGCGCGCTGGATCAAGCCCGACGAGGAGATCGTCGCCGAATGCGACATCCTCGCGCCGTGCGCGCTGGGCGGCGCCATCGACGCCGCGAACCTCCCGCTCCTGCGTTGCGAGATCGTCTGCGGCTGCGCGAACAACCAGCTCGCCGACGAGTCGCTGGCCGAGGCCCTCGCCGCGCGCGGGATTCTCTATGCGCCCGACTTCGTGGTGAACGCCGGCGGCCTGATCCACGTGTACCGCGAGATCCGCGGCTACAGCGAGGAGCACGCCCGCGAGCTCGTGCTGGGCATCGAGCGAAACCTCGAGGAGATCCTCCGGACCGCGCAGAAACGGGCGATCACCCCTCTCAACGCCGCGCGCGCGGTGGCGCTCGAGCGCCTGCAAGCCGCAGGCGCCGAACGGCCGGCCGCCGCGTGACAGACTGATCCTGCTGTGGACGAGGTCCTGACCGCTCGACTGGGGCTAGTGCCCTACGAGGACGCGCGCCAGTTGCAGAAGGAGATCGAGCGCGCGCGGCAGGCGGACTCGGTCCCCGATGTCCTCCTTCTCCTCGAGCACCCGCCCGTCTACACGAAGGGGCGCCGCACGACCGCGGACGAGTTGCCGATGGGCGAAGACTGGTACCGGATGCAGGGGATCGAGGTGACCGAGACCGATCGCGGCGGACGCGTCACCTACCACGGCCCGGGACAGCTCGTCGGCTACCCGATCATGAGCCTCAAGCCCTATGGCGACGACGTCCATGACTACATCCGGCGGATGGAGCGGATGACCATCGGCGCGCTCGGCGACTGGGGCGTCGAGGCCGAGGTCGTCGATGGGCTCACCGGCGTCTGGACGCCAGAGCGCCGGAAGATCGGATCCATTGGGGTGCATGTCAGCCGCGGCGTCACCACGCATGGCTTCGCGATCAACGTCAACAACGATCTCCAGCCATTCGAGTGGATCGTGCCGTGCGGCATCGAGTCGTGCCGCATGACGTCGCTGACCCGCGAGCTCGGGGCCGAGCAGGACCTCGACGCGTTCGCGACCACGGTCCGGGACCGGTTCGGCGAGATCTACGGTCGGGAGCCACGCGAGGTCTCCGCGGACGAGCTCGCGGCTCGCACAGAGCCCGCGCTAGCTTAGATCGCATGGAGTCGGGCGCCCTTCACGTCACTCGGTCGCGGGCCAAGCCCGGCGGGACGCGCGTCGCCGAGGGACGGCCATTCCGGGAGCGCAAACCTCCGTGGCTGAAGGTCCCCGCGCCGGGCGGGCCTACGTACCGCCGCCTGAAGTCGGCGATCGAGGCCGACAATCTCCACACGGTCTGTCAGGAGGCGAACTGCCCGAACGTCGGCGAGTGCTGGGAGCGTGGGACCGCGACCTTCATGATCCTCGGCGACGTCTGCACGAGGCGCTGCGGCTTTTGCAACGTGCAGACCGGCAAGCCGACATGGAACGACCCGCTGGAGCCGATGCGCGTGGCGAACCAGGTCCGCAAGATGGGACTCCGGCACGCCGTCGTCACGAGCGTGGACCGCGACGACCTGCCCGACTATGGGGCGGGTGCCTTCGTCGGCGTGATCCGGTCGATCAGGATGCTCGCGCCCCACTGCAAGGTCGAGGTGCTCACCCCCGACTTCCGCGGCCAGGAGATGCCGCTGGCGAAGGTGGTCCACGAGCGCCCCGACGTCTTCAACCACAACGTCGAGACGGTGCCGCGGCTCTACCCGAAGGCGCGCCGCGGGTCGGACTTCATGCGCTCCGCCCGCGTGCTGCGTCTGGCCAAGGAGATGGGCGGCGACGAGGTCGTGACCAAGTCCGGGCTGATGGTCGGATTGGGCGAGACGTTCGACGAGATGGTCGAGGCGTTCGCGACCCTGCGCGACCACCGCGTCCAGATCCTCACCGTCGGTCAGTACCTACGGCCGACGGAGCAGCATCTACCGGTGATTCGGTACTGGCACCCGGAGGAGTTCGACGCGCTCCGGGACGCGGCCTACGACCTCGGGTTCGAGTCGGTCGCCTCGGGGCCGCTCGTCCGCAGCTCCTACCACGCCGACGAGAGCGCGCGCGAAGTCGCCGACGGCCGCGCCGCGGCGGCCTGAGCCAGCCGCGGCGCCCCCGCCGCCCGGGATCTTCCCGAGCGTTCAGGAGCCTGGACCAGGCACGGGATTCGCGACGACCCGGCCTCGCGATCGGGTCCCGCTTAGGCTTCGCGCCCCCTGATCCCGGTCAAGGACAACATCCCGACGCTGCGGTTCCCGATCGTGACGGTCGCGTTGATCGTCATCAACATCGCGGTCTTTGCCTGGCAGCTGACGCAATCCTCGGACCCGAACTCGAGCACCTCGCCCAAGGTTCCCGGTATCTCGCAGCGGGATGAGACGACGCTCGAGTACGGCGCGATCCCCTACCGGCTGACGCACCCGGGGAAGGATTGCGCGGTGGGCCAGGTGCGCAACGGGTCCAGTGCTTCGAGCTCACTTCAGGTCGTCTGCCAGGGAACCTCCGAGTACCGGACGGCGCAGCGGCTGCCGCAGTTCACCCCGCTGGACTCGCCCCCGTGGTGGGCGACGATCTTCACCTCGATGTTCCTGCACGGCGGAATCCTCCACATCGCCTTCAACATGCTGTTCCTCTGGATCTTCGGCAACAACGTCGAGGACTCGATGGGCAGGCCGCGCTTCATCGCGTTCTATCTGCTCGCCGGCGTAGTCGCCGCCTACACGCAGGCGCTCCTGACCGCATCCTCGACGGTCCCCGCGATCGGGGCGAGCGGCGCAATCGCCGGCGTGCTGGGCGGGTACCTGCTCCTGTTTCCGCGGGCGCGCGTGCTGACCGTCCTGATCATCATCCTGTTCGTGACCATCATCGAGATTCCCGCAGCCATCCTGCTCGCGATCTGGTTCTTCCTGCAGTTCCTCCCCGCGCTCGGCCAGGTCACGACCAGCGTCGGTGGAGGTGAGGGGATCGCATATTGGGCGCACGTCGGCGGCTTTGTCTTTGGTCTCGCTGCGATCAGGCTGTTCGCGAATCGATACCCGGGAAAAGCGCTGGGACCCCCGGGCCGGTTCGCCTGAGCGCATGCGCAGAGTCCCTTCCAGAGCCGGCGGAAACTCGCATGCGTGAAGCGCTGCTGTGGATCGCGCTCGCCTTCTGTCTGTTCTTCGGCGCGGCGACCGCCTCGGTCGCCGCGCAGTACGGCATCGACATCTTCACCGTCATTTCGTTCCTGATCATCGTCATGCTCATGCTCGCCGTCCTCGGGGCGATCCGGAACCCGCCGAGGAAGTAGCGCGCGCGATCAGCCAGGCGCGCTAGAACGTGAACCCGATGAAGCTCTGGGTGGCGACGGGCGCGGTGCTGCTCCTGGCGGGCGCGGCGGTGGCGCTCCTCTTGGTCGATTCCGACCTATGGCATTCCTCCACGCAGCACCGGCCCGATCACTTCACCACCCACCTGCTCCAGCGCGAGCCGCCGCGGCGGCCGGAGCATCAGGCAGCCCGGCGCTCGCACCATCAGCGGCCGTCGCCGTTCGCGCTCAAGCCAGCCGGGCGGCACCAACCGGTGGACGTGAAGTTCGCCCCTCAGAACGAGCCGAAGGCGGGGCTCCTGTTCGACGTCCACACGGGGCAGGTGCTGTGGCGCCACGACGCGGGCAGGGAGCTGCCGATCGCGAGCCTGACGAAGATGATGACCTCGCTCATCATCGCCAGGCGGCACAAGCCGGACGAGTCGGTCCTGATCACACCACAGGCGCTCGCCTACCAGGGCTCGGGCGTGGGCGTCCTCCCGAAAGGGAAGAAGGTGCCGCTCAAGGATCTCTTCGACGGCCTCCTGCTGGTGTCCGGGAACGATGCGGCGATCGCGCTCGCCCAGCACGACGCGGGGACAGTGGGGGCGTTCGTCCGCCGGATGAACTCATGGCGCAAGCGGCTGGGGCTTCACTGCTCCCGCTTCTCGACGCCGAGCGGGATCCTCGACAAGGGGAACTACTCGTGCGCGACGGATCTGGCCATGCTCGCGCGCGCGGATCTGGCGAACCCGTGGATCCGGCAAGTGGTCGGAACGAGGGAGGCGCGGTTTCCGTTCCCGATCAAGGGGAACTACCTCGATCTCTACAACAACAACCCCTTCATCATCGAGGGCATGAAGGGCATCACGGGCCTGAAGACCGGGTATACCGACGCCGCCGGCCGGTGCTACGTGATCACGCAGAGGATCGACGGCCACGAGCTGGGCGCCGTGCTGCTCAACACGCCGAACCCGATCGACCAGGTGCCCGCGCTCCTGCACGCGGGCGCGAAGTTCGAGTCGCGGCAGGGCGGCAAGCGGAGCTGAACAGCGTGCTCGGGTCTTACAGCTAGGGCGCGTAGTTGTACGTGTGGCAGATTCGCCGCCGCAGGTAACCACGACCCTGCTGTTGCCCGCTGGGATCGTGCTGGCGAGGGCTGTCGCATGAGGATCGAGGGCGAGGGGCTGCTACTGCGGGTCTTCTGCGGCGAATCGGACACCTGGCACGGCAAGCCGCTGGACAAGGCGATCGTCGAGCGCGCACGGGAGGCGGGGATGGCGGGCGCGACCGTGCTGCGCGGGATCGAGGGCTTCGGCGCGCACTCGCGGATTCACACGTCGCGCCTGCTGCGGCTGTCGAGGATCCGCCGGTGGTGATCGAGATCGTTGACTGGCGGACCGGATCGACTCGATCATGCCGGCGCTCGACGAGATGATCGACGAGGGAATGATGACCCTGGAGAAGGTCCAGGTGATCGCGTACCGCGCGGAGGCGAGCAAGAAGGGCACCTAACGCCG
>VAYL01000085.1:1450-3284 GCA_005884305.1 Actinomycetota bacterium | reverse complement strand
CTTCAACAGCTCACTGGATCCGTGGGCGGCGAAACTCGTCGTCCTGATCGCAACGGTGGGTCAGTTCTTCTGTGGGGCCGCCGGACTCACCAGCGCGTCTCGCACGTGGTATGCGTTCTCGCGGGACCGCGCGATGCCCGGCTGGTTCATCTTCCGGCGGGTGAACCGTGCTCGCGTTCCGTTCAATGCCGTAATCGCCGTCTCGATCGCTGCCCTCGCGATCAGCTGGCCGGCGCTGTTCGGAAAGAACGACTATCCGTATGCGTTCTTCGCGCTGACCGGAATCTGCACCGTTGGTCTCTATCTCGCGTACATCCTGCCGGTGATCCTGCGGCTTCGGGCCGGAGACCGCTTCGAACCCGGTCCGTGGAACCTCGGACGGCGCTACAAGCTCGTGAACGGCCTCGCGATCTTCTTCGTGGTCCTCGTCGTCTACGCGCTCGATCTCCCGTACTCACCGCTCGGTTTGCCGTGGAACAACGGATTCGACGCAAGCCTCGTGAACTACACACCGCTCGCGATCCTGCTCCCGCTGATCTTCGGCGTCTGGTACCTCGTGTCCGCCAAGAACAAGTACCAGGGACCGGTGCGGACTCTCGAGGAGGACGAGGTCACTGCGGACGTCTAGCCAGGTGATCGCAAGCCGACTCCGGGCCGCGTCATGACGGCAGAGCGCCCAGGCGGCCCCGGTGGCACCGCCGGGATGCTCTCGCTCGACGACCTCAAGGACGAGGCCGAGTCGGGCGCGATCGACACCGTCGTCGCGGCGTTCACGGACATGCAGGGCCGTTTGTTCGGCAAGCGGATCCAGGTCAACTACTTCCTCGACGAGGTCACCGAGCACGGGATCGAGGGCTGCGACTACCTCCTGGCCCTCGACATGGAGATGGAGCCCGTGCCGGGCTACGAGATGGCGAACTGGGAGAAGGGCTACGGCGACTTCGGCATCGCCCCGGACATGGCAACGCTGCGCCGGATCCCATGGCTCGACCGCACCGCGATGGTGCTGTGCGACGTCGTCAACCACGACGGCTCGCCGGTCGTCGCCTCGCCCCGCCAGGTCCTGATCGCCCAGTACGAGCGCGCGGCCGAGATGGGCTACACACCGTTCTTCGCCTCCGAGCTCGAGTTCTATCTGTACAAGGAGAGCTACGCCGAGGCCCACGAGAAGGACTACCGGGACCTCACTCCGACGATCCCCTACATCCTCGACTACCACGTCCTCGCGACGACCATGGACGAGGCCTACCTCGGGCCGATCCGCCGCGGGATGCAGGCCGCAGGCATTCCGGTCGAGTTCTCCAAGGGCGAGGCGTGGTACGGCCAGCACGAGGTGAACACCCGCTACGCGGACGCCGTTACCTCCGCGGACCGCCACACCATCTACAAGAACGGCGTCAAGGAGATCGCCTTCCTCAACGGCATCTCGGCTTCGTTCATGGCCAAGCCTTCAGAGAAGGACATCGGGAGCTCGTGCCACATTCACTCGAGCCTCTTCGGCGAGGACGGCAACTCCTTCGTCGACGGCCACGACGAGACCGACACGTTCCGCCATTACCTCGGAGGCCTGAGGGCCCACATCCGCGAGCTGTCGCTCTTCATCGCCCCCTCCGTCAACTCCTACAAGCGCTATGCGGCGGAGAGTTGGGCCCCGACGTCCGTGGCCTGGGCGCGGGACAACCGGACGGCTGGGTTCCGGATCGTGGGGCACGGACAGGGGCATCGGGTGGAGTGCCGCATCCCCGGCGCCGACGTGAATCCGTACCTCGGCTACGCCGCGTTGCTGGCCGCCGGGCTCGACGGCATCGAAAACCAGCTCGACCCGGGGCCAGAG
>VAYL01000085.1:652-1124 GCA_005884305.1 Actinomycetota bacterium | reverse complement strand
GGCCGAGCTCGAGCCGGATCGGGTACTCGACCGCATCGACGGCCTGCTGCTCGCCGGGGGTGCTGACGTCGACCCGGCCAGCTACGGCGCGGAGCGACACTCCGCGACCACGGTCACGTGGCCCGAGCGCGATCGGTTCGAGATCGCGCTGGCCCGGCGCGCGATCGAGCGCGGGATGCCGGTCCTGGGCGCCTGCCGAGGCATGGAGATCCTGAACATCGCGCTCGGCGGGACGCTTCACCAGCATCTGCCGGAACTGACACGGTCGGACATCCATCGCCACACGCCGGGAGTCTTCGGCGACCACGAGGTGAGGCTCGAGCCGAGTTCGCTCGCGGCCAACGCCGTCGGCGCGGAGCGAGCGATGGTCAAGTCGCACCACCACCAGGGAATCGCCGAGCTCGGAAGGGGTCTCGCGGCCACCGGCTGGTCGACCGAGGACAAGCTGGTCGAGGCGGTCGAGCTTCCGGGA
>VAYL01000085.1:0-528 GCA_005884305.1 Actinomycetota bacterium | reverse complement strand
GAACCCGCGACCGAAGAGGTCATGGCGACCGTGCCGCGCGCCGGGGAGGAGGAGACCGACGCGGCCGTCGCGAGGGCGAAGGAGGCGTTCCCGGCGTGGCGCTCGGTCGCGCCCGGAGATCGGTCGGCACTGCTTCACCGGCTCGCGGACGCCCTCGAGGATCGGCAGGAGGACCTCGCGAGGCTCGAGGCTCGGAATGCGGGCAAGCCGATCGCCGATGCCCGCGGCGAGATGGAGATGGTCGCGCAGACCTTCCGCTACTACGCGGGGGCGCCCGAGCGCCTCGTCGGCCAGACCATCCCGGTTGCAGGCGGCGTCGATATGACGTTCCGGGAGCCGCTGGGCGTCGTGGGATTGATCGTGCCGTGGAACTTCCCGCTCACGATCGCGTCGTGGAAGGTCGCGCCGGCGCTGGCGGCGGGCAACACTGTCGTCCTCAAGCCGGCCGAGCTCACCCCGCTCACGGCGCTGGAATTCGAGCGGATCACGCGGGACGCCGGCCTGCCGGATGGAGTGGTCAACGTGATC
>VAYL01000084.1 GCA_005884305.1 Actinomycetota bacterium | reverse complement strand
CGGGTTCAAGGAGGTCACGTTCGCGATCAAGGGCGAGGGCGCGTACTCGATCTTCAAGTACGAGGGCGGGACTCATCGCGTCCAGCGCGTGCCGAAGACCGAATCGCAGGGCCGCATTCACACGTCCACCGCGACCGTTGCCGTCCTGCCCGAGGCCGAGGACGTGGAGGTCGACATCGACCCGTCGGACCTGCAGATCGACGTCTACCGGTCCTCGGGGCCGGGCGGGCAGTCAGTCAACACGACCGATTCGGCGGTGCGCATCACGCACGTCCCGACGGGAATCGTGGTCTCGATGCAGGACGAGAAGTCCCAGCTCCAGAACCGGGAGAAGGCCATGCGCGTGCTGCGGGCCCGATTGTATGAGCAGAAGCTGGCCGAGCAGCAGGCCGAGATCGCGTCCGAGCGCCGTTCCCAGGTCGGCTCGGGCGAGCGCTCGGAGAAGATCCGCACCTACAACATCCCGCAGGGCCGGGTGACCGATCATCGCGTGAAGCTGACGGCCCACAACCTCGACGAGATCCTGAACGGCAACCTTCGCGAGTTCACGGACGCGCTCGCGGCCGAGGAGAAGAGCCGGCGCCTGGAAGCGCAGACGGCCGAAGCCGCCTCCTGATGCCGCCGGCCGCGACGGCTGGGCGGGTCCGCGAGGCCCTGTCGGCGGCAACCGATGCATTCGAAGCGGCCGGAGTGGACACGTCCCGGCTCGACGCCGAGCTGCTCCTCGCCGAGGCCACCGGCTGCAATCGCACCGAGCTCGCGGCCGAGCCGGAGGCACCGGTGGATTCGCAGGCCGCCCGCCGCTTCGGTGACATGGTCCGGCGTCGGATCCGTCGGGAGCCGGTCGCCTACATCCTGGGTCGCAGGGGCTTTCGCAACATCGATCTCGCCGTCGATCCGCGAGCGTTGATCCCGAGGCCCGAGAGCGAGCTCCTCGTCGAAATCGCGGTGGAGCTTGAGCCCGCCAGCGTGCTCGACGTGGGTACGGGGTCGGGCGCCATCGCGCTCGCGGTCGCCGACGAATTGCCCGACTGCGACATCGTGGCCACCGACACCTCCGATCAGGCCCTGGAGCTCGCGCGCGAGAACGCCGACCGCCTCGGCCTCGCGGACCGCGTGACGTTCGAGTCGGGAACCGTGCCGGCCGAGCGCCGGTTCGACCTCGTGCTCGCCAACCTTCCATACGTGCGCGAGGGCGACCTCGCCGGTCTCGAGCCCGAGATCAGGGACTACGAGCCGCGCCAGGCGGTGGTGGCCGGGGCCGAGGGGCTCGAGGCGATCGCGGTCGTGGCAGCCGCGGCTTATGCGTCGCTCACGGAGACCGGGGCGCTCGCGTTCGAGGTCGGTGCCGGCCAGGCCGGCGCGGTGGCGGAGCTGCTCGTGGACCTGGGCTTCACGCAGGTCGAGGGGCGCCAAGACCTGGCCGGGATCCCGCGGGTCGTGCTCGGGCGCATGGGCCTCTGATGGTCGTGCGGATCGCGGCCGACGGAGCGCAGCAGGCGCGCTCCGAGCTCGAGCGGTGCGTTGCCGGTGGCGGGGTCGCCGTCTTCCCGGCCGACACCCTCTACGGGCTCGCGTGCGATCCGCTCAACCGCGCGGCTATTGAGCGGATCCACACGCTGAAGGGCCGTGACGAGGGCAAGTCCTCGGCGGTCATGTACTTCGCGCCGCTCGCGATGCGAGAGATCCTTTCCGCACTGGCGCCGCGCACCCGGGATGCCCTGGGAGCGCTCCTGCCGGGGCCGGTGACCGTCGTCGTGCCCAACCCGGAGCACCGGTACCCACTCGCGTGCCGCGAGGATCCTGGGCGGCTTGGTCTGCGACTGATCGGGGGGCCGCTCGCGGGCGTACGGTGCGCGATCTTTCAGACGAGCGCCAACCGCAGCGGCGAACCGCCGCCCAGCCGGTTTGAAGACATTGACGAGGCGATCGCGCAGGGGGTCGACCTGGCGATCGACGGGGGCGCCCTGGGCGGCGCGCCGTCGACGGTGGTGGATCTGACGGCGCTCGACGGAGAGGGCACGTGGAGGGTACTGCGCGAAGGCGCCCTTGACCGCGATGAGCTAGGCCGCCGCCTCGGCGCCCTAAGTCACCAGCATTGACGGGGTTATGGCCCCCATAGCGTCCCTAACCCCGTCAATGCTGGTGACTTAGGGCGCCGAGGCGGCGGCCTAGCTGAGCCGGCGCGCAGCGGGCCGATGGCCAAGGCGAGGGCCGAGGCCGCGACGCCCGTTCCCAGCGCGAACGCCCATCCGCGCTGGAGCCTGGAGAAGAGCTCCGGTGGGGTCGGGTCCGCGAGCAGCGCGACGAGGACCGCGACGCCGATCGCCGAGCCGACCTGACGCGCCATCCCGAAGACGGCGGTACCCGTGGCGAATCGGTCCGGCGGCAGGGATGCCGTCGCGGCCGCGGGAAGCGGTCCGAGCACCAGTCCCACGCCGACGCCGCCGATCATGAATCCGGGCAGGAACGAGCCCGCGTAGTTCGGGCTCTCCGAGATCAGCGTCAGGTTGATCGCGAATCCGGCCGCGAAGACGAGGCCGCCGGCGACGATCACCGGCCGCTGCCCGATGCGCCCGCCCAGGCGTCCCGCCGGAGCGGCGAAGATCGCCGCCATCAGCGGCCCGGGCATCAGCGCGACGCCGGCGTGGAGCACCGAGTAGTGCCAGACCTCGGTGAGGAGCAGGACGCTGGAGAGAAGCATCGCGCCGAACCCGGCGAAGAAGACGAGCGCGGCGCTGTT
>VAYL01000083.1:577-4193 GCA_005884305.1 Actinomycetota bacterium | reverse complement strand
GCTCTGCCAGGGTGGCGAGCCGCCCCACCGCGCGGGCCGCGACGACGTCGTATGCCTCGCGTCCGCCGCCGGGCGGTGGATCGGCTGCCCATTCCTCAGAGCGCCGGCAGACCACGCGGGCGTTCGCGATCGCGGCCGCCTTGATGGTGCGTCGCATGAACTCACACTTCCGCGACGAGGCCTCGATCAGATCCACGCGCGCTTGCGGCAACATCACGGCCAGCGGGAGTCCGGGGAACCCCGCCCCCGCTCCCAGGTCGGCGATCGCCGAGGCCGCTCTCAGGCCGGCGAACTCCAATCCCGCGAGCGAGTCCGCAATGTGGACCTGCCACGCATCCGCGGGATCCCGCACGCTGCTCGGCGCACGGGGATCGCCGGAGACCGCGGCGACGATCGTCTCCAAGGCCGCGCGAGCATCCGGCTCGAGCTCAGGGAGGCTCGGTGGAGTGTCCGTCAATCCTGCAGCAGCGGAGCGACGAGCGACGACCACGCAGCGCTCGGGCTCGTCGCCCTCGCTGAAGGTCTCAATTCCGGCCCGATCCTTCAGGTGCTGGTGCACCACCCGCCGCTCGGTCGCCGTCATCGGCTCGAGCTCGATCTCGTTGCCCGACTTGAGCGCCCGTTCGGCAGCACGGTCCGCCTGACGCTCAATCGCCTCCTGCCGCCGCTCTCGGTATCCCGCGGCATCCACCGTGACGCGCTTTCGATCCTGCCGGCCGCGAAAGGCGGCGCGGTAGCAGATGAGCTGAATCGCGTCGATCGTCTGCCCGCGCCGGCCGATGAGGAGGCCCAGGTCCTCGCCGTCGACGCGCCCGACGATCTCCTCCGCGTTCTCGGCGACCTCGACGCTCGCCTCGACGTCGAGCTCGTCCACGATGCGCTCGAGGATCGCCCGCACGCGATCGGCAGGCTCAGCGGCCAGCGCCGTATCTCCTTCCGCCATGCGCGCGAGTCTAAGGCAACGTTTCGTGCGCCTGAAGGAGAGGGAGGCCCGCGAGTCGAAGTAATCCAGTTACGCCCGGGGCCGCGGAAACGCAAACGAGCCGGGCAATTGCCCGGCTCGCGCGTCATGCGTTGTGTGTGGCGGCGCTACTTGGCGGTTGGCTCGGCACGGCGGAACAGATCCTCAGCCGTGCTCTGCGCGTCGCCGAAGCGCCGCTCGACGTCCTCGCGCGCCGACGTGACGGTCCGCTCGGCCTCGCGCCGGTTGTGACGCAGGGCGCGGAGCGCCTGGTCGCGCTGTCGCTTGGTCGCTCGCACCGCCTGCCTGCGCGCGGTCGCACCGCGGCGCTCGACCTTCCTCAGGTTCGTCGCCGCTCGCCGCTGCAGGCGCTGTGCCTCGCGGCGCGCTTCCGTCTGGCTGCGGAGCGGCTTCGCCGCCTCGACGATCCTCTCGCCGCTCGTAACCGCCGCTCCGACCGCGGTGTCGGCGACCCGCTGTGCCTGCAAGCCGGCAACCTTCAGCCGGCTCTGCTGGGCGCGGGCGCGCGTTTCGGCGGCCTTCTGCGCGGAGCGTCGCCGCTTCGCCTCGTTCTCCTTACGCGTGGCCGCGGCCTTCTGGGCAGCGACCCTACGCTGCGTCTCGGTCTGTGTAGCCATCGTCTCGTTCACCTCACTGATCGGCGTAGTTATTAGTCGTAACTACGCGTACCCGAGACCGGACGGCCCAAAAGCGCCGGAGCGTCGATTCCTGACCGCCCAGGCGTGGACGACGCGGCATTAGCGTCGGCGTTTCTTCTTGCGCGGCGGCGGGGGAGGGGGCTTCGCTGCCTTCACCTGGTCCGGCGTGGGCGCCGCGGGCGCGGGGATCAGGCGCTGCACCACCCACTGCTGGCCGAGGCTGAAGATGTTCGTCGCGATCCAGTAGACGGCGAGGCCCGCGGGCGCCTTGACGATGAACGGGACGACAATCAGCGGGAACACCATCATGATGTAGCGCTGGCTCGGGTTCGCTGTCGGGCTCATGGCGGTGGTGAGCAGGACGCTCGCCGCCGTCGTGGTGACGAACAGGATGATCAGCACGATGAGCTCCGCGCCATGCGGCGTGTCGATGACCGATTTCACGAACAGGAATCCGGGCGGTGGGTTCGCCATCACCTCGGCCTGGAAAGCGTCCCCGCGCAGCAGCTGGTAGATCGCGAAGAAGAACGGGATCTGCAGGATGAACGGCAGGCACGAGGAGAACGGGTTGACGCCCTCCCGCTTGTAGACCTCCATCGTCTCGCGCTGGAAGCGCTGCGGGTCGTCCTTGTATTTCTCCTTCAGCTCCTGGAGCTGCGGGGCGACGACCTGCATGCGGCGCATCGAGCGGATCCCCCGCAACGACAGCGGTAGCAGCGCGAGGCGCACGATGAACGTCATCGCGATGATCGACATGCCCCAGCTGAACCCGATGTCGTTGTGGCAGAACTTGACGATCGCGTCCGCCAGGTTGATGAGCGGTTGGAGGATGTTGGCCAGGGGCAGGATCACGCCGGGCGCTCCGCGTGACGGCGCCGGAACAGCGTCTGCGCCTCGACGGGGTCATAGCCTCCGTGGCTGAGCGGGTTGCACCGCAACAGGCGCCAGCCTGCGAGGACCGCGCCTCGCGCGATCCCGAACTCGCGGACGGCGTCAACCGCGTACGCGGAGCAAGTCGGGTAGTACTTGCAGCGGCGCGGGAGTGCGGGTGAGATGAACCGCTGGTAGGCGTGGATCGGCGCTAGTAGTACCGCGACCAGGAACCGTTTCACGTCAAACGCTCCCGGCCGGACAGCGCCTGGGCAACGCCCGGCGTCCCCTCGCGCTCGAGCAGCCCCGCGACGTCGGGACGGGCCACGAGCACAAAGTCGTGCCGGTACGGAATCTCGGGGTCGACGGACCAAAAGGCCTCTTTCAGCGCTCGCTTCACGGCATTCCTCTCTACGGCGCCGCCGACCTTGCGGCTCACCGAGATCCCCAACCGCGTGTCGTCGGGGCCGTCCGCTCCCTCCCCGCGTGGGAACGCATAGAGAACCAGGAACCGGTTGGCGTGTGATTGCCCCTCGCGGTAGACCCGGTCGAAGTCGCCGCTGCGCGACAAGCGCCCGCGCTTGCGCCGCCCGGCCGGCTCACCTTCGGTCACGGCGTGAGCCGCTTGCGGCCCTTGCGGCGCCTACGCTTGATGGTCTCGCGGCCGCTGCGCGTACGCATCCGAGCGCGGAACCCGTGAGTGCGGGCGCGCTTTCGCTTCTTGGGTTGATACGTCCGCTTCACGACCGGCGAGGCAGTATAGGGCGGGCCGAGATCCTTTTTCGCGCAGGATGCGGGCTCCCATCGCCCGGCCCCCCGGACCGCTGGAGATGCGGTTCTATGATCGCCCGCCGATGCCCGGCGACGCGCGCAACTCCGATCTCGATTCGATCTGGAGGCGCGCCACGGAGGACCTCCGCGCCGGACTTCCGCCATCCACGTTCGAGCTATGGCTCGCACCCCTGCGCCCGGTCGGCGCCGAGCGCGCGACTTTGCGGGTCTCGGCCCCACGATCGATCAAGGCGTGGGTCGAGCGGCGCTATGCCACCCTTCTCGAGGAGGCACTCCGCTCCCAGGGCTCCGGCATCGAGCGGATCCTCGTCGTCGACGAGGGGGCGCAATCCGA
>VAYL01000083.1:0-542 GCA_005884305.1 Actinomycetota bacterium | reverse complement strand
TCCCTCGACCTCGACCCGAGGCATACCTTCGAGCGTTTCGTGATCGGGCCGGGCAACCGCATGGCCCACGCAGCGGCGCTGGCGGTCGCCGAGCTGCCGGGCGAGTCCTACAACCCGCTCTTCCTCCACGGCCCGCCGGGGCTCGGCAAAACGCACCTGCTCGGCGCCATCGCCGACTACCTTCGCAGGCGGCGCCCGGAGCTGACGGTCCACTACACCACCACGGAGCGGTTCACGACCGACTTCGTGACCGCCCTGCGGAAGGACGGCCCGGAGGTCTTCAAGCGGCGTTACCGCAAGCTCGACGCGTTGTTGATCGACGACGTCCAGGCCCTCGAGGGCAAGGAACAAACCCAGGAGGAGTTCGTCCACACCTTCAACGCGCTTCACTCCGCCGGCAAGCAGATCGTGCTGTCGAGCGACCGGCCACCGGAGGCCATCGCTCGACTCGCAGAGCGGCTTCGCGATCGCTTCGAGTGGGGGCTTCGCGTCGCCATCGGCACTCCTGACCTACGCACGCGGACCGCGCTTCTGTGGCGAAT
>VAYL01000187.1 GCA_005884305.1 Actinomycetota bacterium | reverse complement strand
CGCCGCGTAGCCGCTCTCGCCGATCGTCCGCATCCAGGAGACGAAGTGGTGGCCGTTGTCCTGCGCGCGCGAGTAGACCTCGTCGAAGGCCTCCTCGTCGCCGGCGTCGATCGCCTCCATCCAGCCGGGCTCGAGCGTCTCCTGGAGCCAGGCCCTGAACTCGGCGCGGAAGGCGGCCTGCTCCGGCGTGTCCTCGAGCGTCCAGCGCACTAGCGGCTCACCCTCTCCTCGTAGCCGGCGCGGGCGGCGACGTCGAAGTCGAGGAAGACGCGGTCGGCCCCCAGGATCCTCGCCGCTCCCTCCCTGACCGCCCGCGGCAGGAGGCTGTTCACGTAGGTCACCGGCCCCAGCGAGCGCGGCACCCAGACCTGGAGGCGGGGGCGGTGCAGCGCGCCCACGATCGCCTCCGCGATGTCCTCGGGCTCCACCTCGCGGACGTAGCCCGGCCGCTTTACGCCGGAGGTGAGCTCCGTCCTGACGAATCCCGGCAGGACGCACGACAGCTCGACCCCGGTCCCGCGCAGCTCGGCGTGGACCGCCTGGCTCAGGCCGAGGACGAACGCCGTGGAGGCGACGTTCACGAGGTGGCCGCTGCCCCGCTCGAGGAAGCCCGGTGCCGCCAGCCGCATGCCGCGCGCCACGCCCTCCGCGTTGATGTCGATCATTCGCCTGGCGGTGGCCGCCGTCTCCTTGGCGAAGGGGCCGATCTGCATGACCCCCGCGTTGTTGACCAGGCCGTAGAGCGGGCCGAGCTCCGTGGCCGCGTCCAGGAAGTCCCCGAAGCTCTCCTCGTCCGTCACGTCCAGCGGCAGGCCGAGCGCCCCGTCGCCCAGCTCACCGGCGGCTCGCAGCGCCGCATCGGCGTCGACGTCGCCCAGCGCCACTCGCGCACCGGCTCGTGCGAGGGCCGTGGCGGTGGCGCGTCCGATGCCGCGCCCGGCGCCGGTGACGGCCACCGTCCTGCCGGACAAGTCGCGTGCCGCGGTCACGTGGGTGTGCATGATAAAACATACGAGCGCGACTGTTTCTTAAAGGAGGAAACCGAATGGCCGTTCTCGAGAACTCGATCCAGATCTCCGCACCCAAGGACAAGGTCTGGGGCGCGATCGCCGACCTCGACGTCTACGCGCAGTGGATGACGCTTCACGTCGACTTCCCGGAGGGGACGCCGGACGAGATGAAGCAGGGGGAGAGCTTCAAGGAGAAGGTCAAGATCATGGGGATGCCCGGCGACGTGACCTGGACGGTCGCGGAGTACACGGAGGGCGACCTGATCGAGCTCTCGGGGCAGGGCCCGATGGGCACCACGCTGAGCGCATCGTTCAAGGTGGACGGCTCGGACGAGGAGACGAGCGTCTCGTACTCGAGCGAGTTCGGCGGGGCAGCGCTCGCGCCGCTGGCGGCGACGCTCGAGAAGGAAGCGGCCAAGGCCGGCCAGGAGTCGCTCGAGAAGCTGCGCGCGCTGGTCACCGGCGAGCCGGTGCCGGCCGGCTAGCCACGAGGCGGACGGGGAGCCGGGCCAGCCCCCTCAGGGAGGGGTTGTCCCTCCAGACGGGCTCACCGGCCAGCTCGATCCGCTCCACGCGCTCGATCAACTCGCGCAGGACCACCGCGGCCTCGAGCCGCGCGAGGTGCGCCCCCAGGCAGTAGTGGATGCCCGAGCCGAAGGCCACGTGATCGCTCGGGTTGCGCTCGACGTCGAAGCGGTCCGGATCCGGGTACTTGCGCGGGTCGCGGTTGGCGGCGCCGAACAAGAGCAGGACCCTTCCGCCCGCCGGAATCGTCGCCGAGCCGACCCGGTAGCCGGAGACGGCCGACCGGGAGAGGCCCTGGATCGGCGACACGTGCCGCAGCGACTCCTCCACGGCGTCCGGGACCAGGCCCGGGTCCTCTCGGACCTTCGCGTACTGGTCCGGTTGCTCGGCGAAGGCCAGCATCATCGTCCCGAGCAGGTTGGTCGTCGTCTCGTTGCCTGCGATCAGGAGCATGAAGACGAACCAGAAGAGCTCGTCCTGGCTGAGGGCGCCGGCCTCCGAGGACGCGATCAAGCGGCTGATCACGTCGTCGCCCGGCGACCGGCGCAGCCGCTCGAACTGGGCGGCGAAGTAGCCCCGTAGCGCGACTGCGGCGCCCAGGACCCTGGCGCTCGATCTCACCGAGCCGGGGCCCGGCTCGACGCCGAAGCCCTCCGCCACGCGGTCGGACCAGTCGCGGAAGTCGGCCAGATCGGCCGTAGGCACGCCGAGGATGCGGGCGATCACCGCCACCGGCAGCGGCGAGGCCAGTTGCAGCGCGCCGTCGCTCGCATCGCTCGAGAGCATCTCGCCGACCGCCTCCCGCGCGAGCTCCTCGATCGCGGGGCGCCAGCGCTCCATCGCCTCGCGGGTGAAGTCGCGGGCGGCGATCCGCCGCAGCCGGCCGTGCTCGGGCCGGTCGACCGTGAGCATCATCGGCAGCCGGGCGCGGAAGCGGGCCACGCTGTGCGCCGACGACAGCTCGTCGTGGGCCCGGGCCGCGGTGCGCACCTGGTCGTAGTGGCTGATCAGCCACAGGTCCAGCCTGGGGTGATAATGGACCGGGCCGCCGCGGTGCAGCTGCCGGTACCAGGGATAGGGGGCGGCGAGGACGTCCGGATCGAGCGGTCCGATCTCGGTGGGCTCCGCCCCGCAGGCGAGGTCGCCCCGCAGCCGCCTCGCCACCGCGGCCGCCCCCGCCCGCGTCTCGCGGCCCACGGCTGCTCCGCTCCTCGCCGCGAGCTCGAGGGCCATTCGGGCACGGACGGGCCGCCGGCGCACGCTCTTTATCTTACAAACGGTACGGTCTGTTTGTTGAGGTCGTGGGGAGCCGGTTCCCCATTGTGGGGGGTGAACCCGCGGGGTAGCTTTCCGGACCCAGGT
>VAYL01000186.1 GCA_005884305.1 Actinomycetota bacterium | reverse complement strand
ATCACCTCGACGAGCTCGAGGACGAACTCGGGGTCTGAGCAGCGCCGCCGCCATCGGTTGTCAGAGATTAATTCGCATATGTCCAATCAATCCGACAACGTCGGGGTGACTTGGCTCGGGCGCTGATCGTCGGCTGCGGCTGCCGCGGCCGGGCGCTGGGCACGCGCCTGCGCGACGGGGGCTGGCAGGTGCGAGGCAGCAGCCGGGACACCGCCGGGGCGAAGGAGATCACCGCGGCCGGCCTGGAGGGTGTGGTCGCCGACCCGGGCCGGGTGGGGACGGTACTGGACGAGATCGAGGGCGTGACCCTGGTGTTCTGGCTCCTGGGCACGGCTGCCGGAGACGAGGACGGGGTTGCCGCCCTCCACGGCCCGCGACTCGAGCGGCTGCACCCCGGTCCGGGGCCTCGTCTACGAGTCGGCGGGCAGCGTCCGGAAGGACCTGGTGACGGGAGGCGCCGAGATAGTGAGGGCGGCCGGAGAGCGGTGGCGGATCCCGGTTGCGGTCGTCGACGCCGACCCAGGTCAGGTGGACAAGTGGGTCGACGCAATGACCGCCGCGGCCGAGCGCCTCATCGGTGCGGGCCGGCTTGGATGACTCCCCCGATCCCGACGATGGTCGAAAAACCCACCCATATGTGCGGGAATCCATCCATCGCTGAGGGGGTGGGCGCTATTGGATGGGCTTGGGGTTGCTCTGGTGGACGCCGGGCTTGGACCAGGGTGCGGAGTTCGGGACGTTCTTTCCCACCGAGGTGTCGAGCGCGCCGATGAGGATGATGCCGCCCACCACGAGCGCCGCCACGACCGCCAGGAACACCATGTACACGGCGAGCTGCCTGGTCTTGCTGGGCCCGTAGCTCTGACCGACGACCGTCCGGCGCTTGTCGCGCCCCATCGCGTCGACCTCGGACTGCTCGTGGCGCGCGAGTCGCTCCTCCACGGGCTCGCGCTCGATGACGGTGTTCGGGCCCAGCGACGGGGCCGAAATGTTCTGCTCGGGGCGCTCGCCCCGGTCTGCCTCCTCAGCCATCCTCCCCGTACACCTAAGCACATGCCGTCGCGGTTCTCCACCCCGAACCGTGAGGCCTCCGACGCGCTCGCGGCCTTGATTTTCGTCCGGCGAGCCATCGAATAACCTAAACTCCGATAAGGATTTAGCAAATTGGACTGGAGGTAGCTCAGGTGGCCGACTACGCGAAGGACGTACTGGTGGAGACCGATTGGGTGGCCGAGCACCTGAACGACGACGACATTCGGATCGTCGAGGTGGACGAGAACCCCGCCCTCTACGCCGAGGCGCACATTCCGGGGGCGATCGGGTTCGACTGGAAGCACGACCTCCAGGACCAGGTGAAGCGTGACTTTCTCTCGGCCGAGGAGTTCGGCAACCTCATGGGCAGCCGCGGGATCTCGAACGACCACACGGTCCTGCTCTACGGCGACCGCAACAACTGGTTCGCCGCCTACACCTACTGGTACTTCCTCTACTACGGCCACGACAAGGTCCGGCTCATCAACGGACCCCGCGAGAAGTGGATCTCGGAGGGGCGCGAGACGACGACCGAGGTTCCGGACTATCCGGCGACCACGTTCAACGCCTCCGGACCCGACGAGTCGATTCGCGCGCGGCGAGACGAGGTCCAGGGTGCGCTGAGCAGCGACACCAAGCTCGTGGACGTGCGCAGCCCGCAGGAGTACTCCGGCGAGCTGATCGCGATGGCCGGATACGAGCAGGAGGGCGCGCAGCGCTCAGGCCACATCCCGGGAGCGATCTCGGTGCCCTGGGCACAGGCGGTCAACGAGGACGGCACCTTCAAGTCCGCCGAGGAGCTCCGCGAGCTCTACTCGTCCAAGGGCGTGCTCGCCGACGGGAACCCAGTCATCGCCTACTGCCGGATCGGTGAGCGCTCGGCCCACACGTGGTTCGTTCTCCACGAGCTGCTTGGCGTCGGCGACGTCGTGAACTACGACGGCTCGTGGACCGAGTGGGGCAACCTGGTGGACGTCCCGATCGAGAAGGACGTCTGAGGTTCAGGCCTCGAGCCGCTCCAGCAGCTCGCCCAGGATGCGCGCGGTCGCGCCCCAGATCATGTGCTCGCCCACCTCGTAGGTGGGCGTGCGGATCGGGACGCCGCGGCGGATCAACCGGCGCATCGCGAATCCTTCGCGCAGCTGGTCGAGGGTGAACTCCAGGATCGCGGCGACCTCGGTCGGATTCGGACGGAAGCGCAGGCCCTCCGGGATCGTCCCCACGAACGGATGGACCTTGTAGCCCGTGACGAAGGTCCCCACCGGGGGCAGGGCGCCCTGGACGTCCACCTGCTGGGGATCGAGGCCGATCTCCTCCCGGGCTTCGCGCAGGGCGGTGTTCAGGAGTCGCTCGTCGGGATGGTCCCGGCGGCCGCCGGGGAATGAGATCTCGCCCGCGTGGCGGCGCAGGTCAAGCCGGCGCTCGGTGAAGACCAGGCCGGGGCGCTCGGGGTGGCCGTACATCGGCAGCAGGACCGCCGCATCCGTGCCGCCGGGGGCGCTCATCTCCTGCGCCTCCTCAGGACTCAGAAGGACGCCGGCGAGATCCACGCCGGCCGCTAGATGATCACCGGCACGGAGCC
The DNA here is from genome assembly GCA_005884305.1 of Actinomycetota bacterium. GTDB lineage: Bacteria > Actinomycetota > Thermoleophilia > Solirubrobacterales > 70-9 > AC-56. The sequence continues at coordinate 32 of VAYL01000186.1, read as the reverse complement.
GCCGTCCACGCTCCAGGCCGCGCCGGCCACAT
>VAYL01000063.1 GCA_005884305.1 Actinomycetota bacterium | reverse complement strand
GCGCAGGACGAGCGCTGCCTGCTCGTCTTCGGCGGCAGCCAGGGAGCGCGATCGATCAACGAATGCGCCCTCGACGCATTCGTCGGCGACGGCCCCGCGGCGCGGAATCGCGGCTACCACATCCTTCACATCGCCGGGCGCCGCGACTATCCGCAGGTCCGGGAACGGATCGATGCGGCGGGTGGGGCGGAGGCCTACACGCTGCTCGAGTACGAGCGGGATCTATCGGACCCGCTCGCCGCCTCCGACCTCGTTCTGGCGCGCGCGGGCGGCTCGGTGTTCGAGCTTGCCGCGGCCGGCCGCGCCGCGATCCTGGTGCCGTATCCATATGCGACCGCCCGTCACCAGCATGCGAACGCCGCCTGGATGGCGGAGGCGGGCGCCGCCGAGGTGATCGACGACTCCGACCTCGAGCCGCGCGAGCTCGCGCTCAGGGTGAAGGCGCTCCTCTCCGACCCGGAACGCCTGGAGGCGATGGCGGCGGCCTCCCGCTCGCTCGCGCGGCCGGATGCGGCCGTGCGCATCGCTGCGGAGATCCGCGCCGCTGCGCGATCCTTCGACCGATGACGGACTGGGGCGAGCGCAGCCTTCACTTCATCGCGATCGGCGGCGCCGGGATGAGCGCGCTTGCGCTCATCAGCCGGCGCCTCGGCGCGCGGGTGACCGGATCGGACCGCGCGGAGGGGCCTTACATGGACCACCTGCGGGCCGCCGGGCTGGAGCCGCGCGTCGGCCACGACTCCGCTGCGGTTCCCGAGGATGCGGAGGTGGTCGTCTCCACGGCGGTGGGCGAGGACAACCCCGAGCTCGCGGCGGCTCGCGCGCGCGGGCAGCGGGTGCTGCACCGCGGGGAGCTCCTCGCGGAGATCTGTGAGCTCAAGCGGCTCATCGCCGTGGCGGGGACGCACGGCAAGACGACGACGGCCGGCATGCTCGCGCACGCCCTGCTCGAGACCGGGGCGAACCCGGCCTTCCTGCTCGGCGGCGAGCTCCCCGGAGCGGCTGATGGCGCAGGGCCCCGCAACGCGCGTTGGGGGGAGGGGGAGTGGATCGTCGCCGAGGCCGACGAGTCCGACGCGAGCTTCCTGCGCCTGCGGCCGGAGGTCGCGGTGATCACCAACGTCGAGCTCGACCACCACTCGCACTGGTCCTCCCGCGCCGAGCTTCTGGAGGCGTTCCGCGAGTTCTGCGCCCCCGCGGCGGGCCTCGCTCTCCCGGCCGGAGGAGAGCTCGACGCCCTGGCGGAGGGCCAGCCCATCGCCGCCTTCGAGTTCTCGCGGCCCGGCCCTGAGCTCGCGCTAGGCGTTCCGGGCCGCCACAACGTCCTGAACGCCCGGGCTGCGCTCGCGGCGCTGGAGCTCGCCGGCCTCGAGCTCGATGCCGCGGCGCAGGCGCTCTCATCGTTCCCGGGAATGCTCCGCCGGCTGGAGCTGAAGGGGCGCCACGACGGCGCGGTGATCTACGACGACTACGCGCACCATCCGACGGAGGTCGCGGCGACGCTTTCCGCCCTCCGCGAGCTCGGTCCTAAGCGGTTGATCGCCGTCTTTCAGCCACACCTCTACTCGCGGACCAAAGCCCTAGCGCCGGGGTTCGGTCGGGCCCTCGCCGCGGCGGATGAGATCGCCGTGCTCGACGTCTATCCGGCGCGGGAGGAGCCGGTGGGAGACCTCGCCGGCGTGAGCGGCTTGGACGTCGCGCGGGCCGTCGCCGATGCCGCCGGCGGCAAACCCGTGTGGTGGGTCGTGAACGTCGAGGGCGCGGAGCGGGCGCTCGCGCCGCGCCTGCACGAGGGCGACCTGCTCGTGACGATCGGAGCGGGTGACATCTACCGCCTCGCGGACGCGCTGGTGGAGGAGCAGGTGGCAGGTAGCAGGTAGAGAACACGCGTACATGCTCTCCCTGCTACCTGCTACATGCTGACCCGTGGACACTCCCGCCAACGTCGAGCCTGATTTTCCGCTCGCGCGCCTGACCACGGTTCGCGCGGGCGGCCCAGCCGACCTCTTCGCGCGGCCCGCGAGCGACGCCGAGCTCGTCGAGCTCCTGAGCTGGGCGGCCGGAGAGGAAATCGACATCGGGGTCGTCGGCTCGGGCTCGAACCTGCTGATCTCGGACGATGGATTCCGCGGTCTGGTGCTGAAGCTGGATGGGGATCTCGCGTCCGTCGAGCGCGAGGGCACCCGCGTCGTCTGCGGAGGTGGCGCCCGGCTTCCGTCGGCGACCGCGAAGGTGGCCCGGTGGGGGCTGACGGGCCTCGAGTTCGGGATCAACATCCCCGGAACCGTTGGGGGCGCCGTGCGGATGAACGCGAACGCCTACGGTGGCGAGCTCGGCCGGGTGCTCGAGTGGGTCGACGTCTGCACGGCGGCGGGGGCCGAGCGCCGGGAGCCGGACCAGCTCGGCTTCGCCTACCGGCGCTCCAACCTGAAACCGGGCGAGGTGGTCTCCCGAGCCTCGTTCCAGCTCGCCGAGGGCGATGTCGACGAGATCAAGGCGACGCTTGCGGGTATGCGCGACCAGCGGCGGGAGGCCCAGCCGTCCGGGATCAAGACCTTCGGCTCCACCTTCAAGAACCCCGACGACGACGAGCGCGCCGGAGGTCGCACGGCCGGGCAGCTGCTGGAGGCCGCGGGCTGCCGGGGCCTGCAAGTCGGCGGCGCCCGCTTCTCGGACAAGCACGCAAACTTCGTCGAGAACGCCGGCGACGCGACCACCGCCGACGTCCTCGCCCTGATGGCGGACGGCCGCCGCCGGGTCCACGAGCGCTTCGGCGTCGTGCTCGAGCCCGAGGTGCAGCTTCTCGGCGACGTCAGCTGGCCCGACGGTTGGGAGCTCGACACCGCGTGAGCTGAACGACTCCCGGGCAGGACACGTCCTGGGTGGGCGCGAATATGGAGGTGTGAGCACTCCCGCCGCAACGGCCGCGGGCAAGCGGCGCGCCAGTGCCCGCTCGTCCCGTGGCGCGCCGCCCCGAAGGCCAAAGACGGCGACGCCGCGGAACGCCACCCGGCGGAGGCCGGCCGCTCGCACTCGCCGGATCACGATCCTCTCGCTGTCCGCCTGGCGGCTGTGGGTGCTGGTGGCGGCGATCACGGCCGGCGCACTCGCCATCACGTACTTCGCCTGGTTTCGCCACTCCTCGTTCGTGGCCGTCGAGAACGTCAAGGTGGAGGGCGTGAGCTCGAGCGACCGAGAGCAGATCACCTCGGCGGTGACCCAGGCAGCGCAGGGGATGTCGACTCTGGACGTAGACGCATCGAAGCTCGCGAGCGCCGTGAACGGGTTCCCGGCCGTCGCGTCGGTGACGGCTCATCCCGACTTCCCGCACGGCCTCACGGTCGAGGTCGCTGAGCGGCGGCCCGTCCTCATCGCAAGCGACGGCGATCGACAGGTGGCGGTCGCCTCGGATGGCTCGCTCCTGCCGGGGCTCACCCTGGACGGGCTCAGCCTGCCAACGATTCACGTCGATCAGATTCCGGACGCCGGGAGACTCGGCGGCACCGCGCTCGACGAGACACGGGTACTGGGGATGGCGCCAGACCCGCTGCGGCCCCTGATCGAGGGCGTCACCACCACAAGCGACTACGGCATCGTCGCCACGCTCAAGGGCGGCATCGATGTCCGCTTCGGCACCGCGTCGAAGGGAAGGGCGAAGTGGGCGGCCGCGGCCGCCGTATTGGCCGATCCCAAGGTCACGACACTCCAATACGTGGACGTGGAGGTCCCCACGCGCCCCGCGATCGGCGGCTGAGGCCGCTCTCAACCCGTACCTGAGAGTCGCCGAAAAGCGTAAACCCTCGACCCGCGCTCGAGAGTCTGCGTTTTGCACGATTCCGTGCTGCTACTTTCAGCATGCGTTGACACGGAATCGGCAATGCCTTACCTTCGTGTAACGCTTGAGGCTGCAAACGAGCGGAAACGCTCAACTTGCCCTTTAGCCTCGACGGGTCAGACAACGGGAGAAGAAGGCGCAAGCCATGGTCGAATCCTCGTATCTCGCGGTCATCAAGGTCGTCGGCGCAGGCGGTGGTGGCACCAACGCGGTTAGCCGGATGGTCGATGCCGGCCTTCGCGGCGTCGAGTTCATCGCCATCAACACCGACGTCCAGGCGCTGCAGGCATGCGAGGCCGACATCAAGCTTTCGATCGGCCACGAGCTCACCAAGGGCCTCGGCGCCGGCGCGAACCCCGAGATCGGAGCCGGAGCCGCGGCCGAGAGCCGCGACGAGGTGAAGGAGGCGCTGAAGGGCGCTGACATGGTCTTCGTAACCGCGGGCGAGGGCGGCGGAACCGGAACCGGCGCCGCCCCGATCATCGCCGAGATCGCCAAGGAGGAGATCGGCGCGCTGACCGTCGGGGTCGTCACGAAGCCGTTTGAGTTCGAAGGCGGCCGGCGGATGCAGCAGGCGCTGGACGGGGTCGACAAGCTCCGCTCCCAGGTCGACACACTGATCGTCGTCCCGAACCAGAAGCTGCTCGAGGTGGTGGAGCGGCGCACCTCAATCAGCGAGGCGTTCCGGATGGCCGACGACATCCTCCGACAGGGCGTCCAGGGCATCACCGACCTGATCACGACGCCCGGCCAAATCAACCTCGACTTCGCGGACGTCCGCGCCGTCATGTCGGAGGCGGGTTCGGCGATGATGGGCGTCGGCTCGGCATCCGGCGAGAACCGCGCGGCCGAGGCGGCGAAGATGGCCGTGTCGTCTCCGCTCATGGAGGAGTCGATCGAGGGCGCGACCGGAATGCTCCTCAACTTCACCGGCTCCGAGGATCTGAACCTCTTCGAGGTCCACGAGGCGGCTGACATCGTCGTCTCCAGTGCCGACAAGGGCGCGAACATCATCTTCGGGACCGTCATCGACCCCACGATGGGCGACGAGGTCCGCGTGACGGTGATCGCCACCGGTTTCGAGGGCTTCGAGACTCTGGCCCGCCGCCCGATCCAGGTCCGCGACCGCGCCCGGCGGCGCGGCGTCAGCGGCCTGGGCGACCGCGAGCGCCGCGAGCTCCAGGTCTCCGAGGGCGACATCGACGTTCCCGACTTCCTCCGCGGGCGCTAATCACTTCGGACATCCGGGCAGTCATCATGTAGGTGATGGCACGCCACGGTCACCGCGTCGATGTCCGGCCCAGCTCACGTAAGGTGCGCGTCGAGCTCGACGGCACGATGGTGGCGGAGAGCGACCAACCGCTGGTGCTGTCCGAGACCGGACTCCCCGATCGCTATTACCTGCCCACCGAGGACGTCGAGGCGGAGCTCATCGGGCCGACGGACACCAAGACGCGCTGTCCGTACAAGGGCGAGGCGGCGCATTGGTCGGTCAGCGTCGACGGCCTGATTCATGAGGACGTGGCCTGGAGCTATCCGGACCCGCTCCCCGACGTGGAGCCCATCCGCGGTCTCGTCGCCTTCTATGACGAGCGAGTGGACGTGATCGTCGACGGCGAGCGGCAGGACCGGCCCGAGACCCCGTGGTCACAGGCCGGGGCCGGTGAGTCCGCACACGGCAAACGGGGGTAGCCTGGAGCCGTGGAGGCCACGGCGGCGCTCAAGCGAACTTCCCTGTACGAGGCGCACGCGGCGGCCGGTGCCAAGCTCGTTCCGTTCGCCGGCTGGGAGATGCCCGTCTCCTACGAAGGGGTGCGGCAGGAGCACATCGCCGTGCGCACATCCTGCGGCGTTTTCGACGTCTCGCACATGGGTGAGATCGAGACCTCGGGCCCGCAGGCCGCCGACCTGCTCCAGCGACTGCTCTCCAACGACGTCTCGAAGATCGACGTCGGCGGCGCCCAGTACTCGGTCCTCTGCCGCGATGACGGGGGCATCCTCGACGACCTCTTTACGTACCGCCTCGACGAGGATCGCTACCTGACGGTCACCAACGCCGCCAACCACGACCGCGACTTCGGGTGGTTCGCCGAGCACGCGGGTGACTTCGACGCCGAGGTCGCCGACTCGATCGACCGCTACGCGATGCTGGCGGTCCAGGGGCCGGAGGCGCGCGGGATCGTCGAGGGCCTCGCCACCGGCGAGCTTCCCAATCGCATGCGAACGGCGCAGCTCGAGGTGACCGGCGCCGATGCGCTCGTCTGCGGCACCGGCTACACGGGCGAGGACGGCGTTGAGCTCCTGATGCCGCCGGACGATGCGTCAGCCGTGTGGACCGCGCTGCTCGACGCCGGCGCGCAGCTGGCGGGACTGGGAGCGCGCGACACCCTGCGCATGGAGGTTTGCTTTCACCTTTACGGCAACGACATGGACACCAGCCGCAACGCGATCGAGGCCGGCCTCGGCTGGTGCTGCAAGGAGGCCACGGGCTTCATCGGGGCCGAGGCGGTCGCGTCCGCACGCGAGACGGGCACCGAGCAGAAGCTGGCGCCGTTCGTCCTCACGGGGCCCGGAATCCCGCGCCAGGGGAACACCGTGATCAGCGGCGACCGTGAGGTGGGCGTCGTCACGAGCGGGACGCTGTCGCCGTGTCTGGACGCGGGGATCGGGATGGCATACGTCGCCGCGGAGCTCGCCGAGCCGGGCACGGAGATCGAGATCGACGTCCGCGGCAAGCGACGCGCCGCCCGCATCGAATCGAAACCCCTCTACCGAAAGGAGACGTAGACAGCACATGGCCGAGGAGAGCTATCCCGAGGAGCTGCGCTACCACCCCGAGCACGACTGGGCGCGAGTGGATGGGGAGGAGGCGACGTTCGGCGTCACCTGGTACGCCCAGGACGCGCTGGGCGAGGTCGTCTTCTACGAGCCTCCCGAGGTCGGCGCGGACGTCACCAAGGATTCCTCCTATGCGGAGGTGGAGTCGGTGAAGGCGGTCTCGGACGTATACGCGCCACTCTCGGGCGAGATCACCGCGGTCAACGACGCGATCGCCGACAAGCCCGAGCTCATCAACGAGGACCCCTACGGCGACGGCTGGCTCGTCCGCGTGAAGCTCTCGAACGCATCCGAGGTCGACGAGCTGATGGACGCGGCCGCCTACCGCAAGCTCCTGGAGGACGAGTAGGAGCAGGTAGAGGTGAGGCCCGGCGCCGTGACTAGCATCTTCTACGTGCTCCCTGCTACCTGCTCGGCGATATGCGCCGCTACACGTCAGCCACGGATGCCGACCGCCGCGCGATGCTCGACGCGATGGGTGCGGCGTCGATCGACGAGCTTTTCGAGCAGACCCCGCCGGACGTGAGGCTCGACCGCGACCTGGACCTGCCGCCGGGCCTC
>VAYL01000120.1 GCA_005884305.1 Actinomycetota bacterium | reverse complement strand
GCACCGGTTCACCGCCCTCGCCTGGCTGCTCGGCCTTGCGCACTCGGTGGGCGAGGGCACCGATGCCGGGACGGTCTGGTTCCTGGCCATGACGGGCGTCGTGGCGATCCCCGCGCTGCTCCTCCTCGTCACGAGGGTTAGCCTGTCGGGCGGTGGAGGAGATCGTTCCCGGGGTGTGGCACTGGACGGCGTTTCACGAGCGAATTCGCCAGCCCGTGCACTCCCACTTCCTGGCCGGGCCGCGGGCGTTGTTGGATCCGATGCTTCCGGAGGAAGGGCTTGACTGGTTCGAGGGCGATCGGCGCCCCGAGCGGATCCTGCTCACGAACCGGCATCACTACCGCCATTCCGCCCGGTTCGTAGAGGCTTTCGGCTGTCCCGTGCTCGCCTCCGAGCCGGGGCTGCACGAGTTCGAGGACGGTCGGGACGTCGAGGGCTTCGCCTTCGGCGAGGCGCCGAGGTCGGCGCCATCTGTCCCGACGAGACGGCCCTCCACTACGCCGAGGCCGGCGTGCTCTCCGTCGCCGACGGCGTCATCGAGCTCGATGGCGAGCTCCGCTTCGTTCCGGACTCCCTGCTCGGCGACGATCCCGAGGAGGACAGGCGCGGCCTGCGCGCCGCGTACAGCGCCATCTGCGAGACCAGGGAGTTCGACACCCTGACGCTCGCCCACGGCAATCCGGTCGTGGGCGGCGCCAGGGAAGCGCTTGGGGCCTTCGCGGCGGATCGGTAGGGGCCCGATACGACGAAGGGCCCCGCGCTCAGGGACCCTCCGCCGCTTGTTGGCCCACGGACGGCGCTCCTAGCGCCGCCCTCTCCGGCTGGCGAGCCCGCGCCTCATGACCTGGCCTCCGCGGACCCGCTGTGCCGAAGTTCTGTGTGCGGGCTAGAACGTTTCGGTGGACTCGAGGTTCGGAAGTTGTGACGAAATCGGGTTCTCGCGAACCTCGTACGGTCGTCCGCGTTCCAGTCATCGATGCAAGTTCGCTTGACCTATGTGCCGTTGGGTACAACAGTTCAGGCGTGGAAACCGTTGCCTCTGCACCGCGGACCGGCGCCGCACGGCGGTCCAAGCGCTTGCTTGCGCTCGCGAGCGACGCCCGGCTGGTCGGGCACGCGCGCGCCGGCAGCGAGGCCGCGTTCGAGGTCGTCTACGAGCGCTACGCGGGGAACCTCCTTTCCTTCTGCCGCCACATGCTCGGCTCGCAGGAGGAGGCGGAGGACGCCGTGCAGCAGGTGTTCGATTCCGCCTATCGCGACCTTGGGCGGGCCGACGAGCGCGAGCTCCGGCTCAAGCCGTGGCTGTACACGATCGCCCGCAACCGCTGCCTCTCCATGCTGCGCGCCCGCCGCGAGGAGGTCCACGTCGACTGGGAGCCGGCCACCGCCGGCCTCGCCGAGCAGGTCGAGCAACGGGCCGAGCTGCGCGAGCTCGTTCGCGACCTCGGCGACCTCCCGGCCGAGCAGCGGGCGGCCCTCCTCCTCGCGGAGGTGGCCGACCTCTCCCATGTCGAGATCGGCCAGGTCCTGGACTGCGAGGCGGCCCGGGTGAAGGCCCTCGTCTACCGGGCCCGCAGCTCCCTGATCGAGCGCCGCGAGGCGCGGGACACGCCCTGCGACGAGATCCGCGAGCAGCTCTCGGTGCTCAGCGGCGGCTCGCTCCGGCGAAGCGTGATCCGCCATCACCTCAGCTCCTGCGACGGCTGCCGCGCCTATCGTGAGCAGGTCAAGCGCCAACGGCAGCTGCTCGCCGTGGCGCTGCCCGTGGTGCCGCCGGCCTGGCTCAAGGCCAGCGTCCTAGGCGGCGGTGGCGGTGCGGCCGGCGGGCTCGGCGGCGCCGCGACCGGCGCATCCGTGGCCGGCGCGGGCGCGGGCGCGGCCGGCCCGATCGGATCGGCGGTGCTGACCAAGGCCGCGGTCCTCGCGGTCCTCGCTGGTGGCGGTGCGGTGGCCACCCAGGCCGTGATCGACCACCACGGCGCGCTGAAGAGCACGCCTTCGCCCGCCGCCCACGGGTCCTCGCATCAGGCGACCTCGGGGTCGGCCACGCCGGCGGGGTCGGCGCGCTCCCGCTCGGGCGGGAACGGCGGGGCGGCCGGCGATAGGTCGCACCACGCGGGGCGCCACGACTCCGGCCACCACGCGGGCTCGACGTCGTCCGGAACCGCCGCCGATAAGGGCGGTCGCGGCCCTGCCGCGGTACCCGGTAGTCGCGGCCGCGGGTCCGAGAAGCACTCGCACCACGCCGACGGCGTGCCGCACGGCCGCGGGCCGGTCGCGGCGCCGCCGAGCGACACTCCGGTCAAGCGCGGGCCGCCCGCCAAGGAGCAGCCGGCCCACCCAGCGCACCCCGCACACCCGGCGCACCCCGTTCCGCCGCTTACGGCCCCCAACCAGGGTTCGAGCACGAAGGACGGCTCCGGCGGGGACGAGCCTGCCGCGGACTGAGACCGAGCCGGGCTCCACGCCCACTATCGACGAGCTGGTCGTGGCGGCGGAGCCTGCCGCCTGGGCGGATGCGGGCTTCCACGTCGCCGACGACCTGGTCGAGGCCGGCAGCGTCCGCATCCGGCTGGCCGGCGCCGACGCCGGGCGGGGGCTCGTCTCCTGGTCGCT
>VAYL01000062.1:13996-22688 GCA_005884305.1 Actinomycetota bacterium | reverse complement strand
GCCGACGGCGTGCTACTGGCTCTCGACAAGGGAAAGGTCGGTGAGTCCTACATTCTCGGCGGGCAGATCACCACGATGCGGGACATGATGGACACGCTGGCCCGAGTCTCGGGGCGCAAGCCGCCCCGCCGCGCGATGCCGACCGGCCTGCTGAAGGCAATGGCCCCGATCGGCCCCGTCGTCGGGAAGGTCATGGGCCAACCGCCGAATCTGCGCGAGCTGATCTCAACCGCCCACAATGTGACCTTCTGGGCCAAGCACGACAAGGCGATGGCCGAGCTGGGCTACTCACCCCGCGGCCTGGAACAGGGTCTTCGCGACACCCTCGAGGCCGAGGGCAAGCTTCCAGCGGCGGCGTAGAGGGCCGCTCAAAGGGGCGCGGATCTAGGCGCGAGCCGGCGCGGTCCGGCTCGGGGCCGGGAGCACGATCGCCGCGGCGATGACCGTCGCAAAAGCGAGGCTGCGAGCGGCGATCGCCAGGGGGTCGGTGCCCATCGGATCGCCGAACACGGCTATCCCCCCGACCACGGAGATCAGGTTCGCGCACACGGAGCTGAGGCTGATCACGGGAATCGCGCCGCCGGTCTGAAGCCCGCGTGCAAGCGCGAGGAACGCGCCCACTCCCGCCAGGAGCGCGGTCAAAGTCCACGGGCTCAAAATGCTGATCGGATCACCCGGCACGGTTCCGGTCAGGGCCTTCACGGCCACGTTCGCGACTCCCAGCAGAAGGCCCGCGGCGATGCCGAGGAGGGGTCCCGTAGCACGGCCGGGCGAGCCCGCGCTGCCCGAGAGGAGCAGGGCGGTGCCCACGGCGACCGCGGCGGCCTCGAAGGCGATCATCGCTTCGACCGAGTACCTGGAGCTCGCGCCACCGCCGCCGGCCGAGGTCACAGCGAGAAGTCCGAGGCCGATTGCGCACAGGCCAAGGCCGATCCATTCCCTGGGGCCGACCTTGACGCCGAACCAGCGTTCGGCGATCCAGGCCAGCAGCAGGATCCCGCCAGAGATCGTCGTCTCGACCAGCGAGAGCGGCGCGACGGACAGGGCTGCCACGTGGAGGGTCCACCCCACGAAGGCCACCCCGAAGCCGATGATCCACCAGCGCGAGTGGAACAGGCCGGCGGCGCCGCGCAGGGGATGGGAGAGCTCGACGGTGGGCGAGGCGACGGCGCCCCGGTATTTGCAGAGAAGGCCGACGTTCGCGACGAACGCGCTCGCGAGTGCAAGCAGTATGCCTAGCTGAACCATCTCTCCTTAATTGGCCGTCGGGCCACGGGGTCCTGCGAAGGGCGCGGGAACCTATCGGCGGGTTCTAAAGATTCCTTTGAGATCCGATTAAGGACTCGACAGATTGCTACGCGCCGGGCGCCAGGTGCTCACGAAGCCTAGTGACGGCCTCGGCGATCCGCTCATCGTGCGTCGTCAGGCTGATGCGGAAGAACCCCTCGCCGCTCGGCCCGTACATGGATCCCGGCGAGACGACGACCGCCGCCTCCTCCAGGACGAGCTCGGCGAACGAGACCGACGTGTGACCGTCGGGCACCGGGGCCCACACGTAGATCGTCCCCTTCGGAGGCTCGACGTCGACTCCGATTTCCCGCAGGGCATCCACCAGCAGATCGCGCCGGCGGGCGTAGATAACGTTCATCTCCTCGATCGGCCCCCTCGGCCCCGCGAGTGCGGCGACGCCCGCCATCTGGAGCGCCTCGAACATGCCTGAGTCGACGTTCGTCTTGAGACGCCAGTACGAGGCGATCGCGTCGGGGTTGCCGAGGACCGCCGCGCAGCGCCAGCCGGTCATGTTGAAGCCCTTGGAGAGAGAGAAGACCTCGACGCCGACCTCTTTGGCGCCAGGCGTCGCGAGGAAACTCGGCGCCACATAGCCCTCGTACGTGGTCTCCGAATAGGCGTTGTCGTGCACGACCAGGATCTCGTGCTCACGCGCGAGCTCGACCGCGCGCTCGAAGAGCCCCTCGGGGGCGATTGCTCCGGTCGGGTTGTTGGGGTAGTTGAGAAACATCAGCCGTGCACGCTCGAGGTCGTCGACCGGGATCCCATCGAGGTCGGGCGCGAAGCCAAGCTCCGCACGCAGCGGCATGAGCGTCGCCGCGGCGCCCGCCAGCGCGGGACCGCCCGTGTAGACCGGATAGCCGGGGTCCGAGGCCAGCGCGACGTCACCGGGATCCAGGAAGGCGGAGCAGAGGTGGTAGATGCACTCCTTGGCGCCGAGCGCCGGCATGACCTCTGTCTCAGGATCGATGTCGACGCCGAAGCGCTCTGCGTAGAAGCCCGCGCACGAGTTGCGGAATTCCTCCCGCCCTCGGTTCGATGGGTACCGGTGGTTCGCGGGATCGGCGACGGCAGTCTGCATCGCGGCGACGATCTCGGGGTAGGTCGGGCGGTCCGGATCGCCGATGCCCAGGCTGATCACGTCGATCCCGGCCTTCCGCTTCTCGGCGACCCGCCGCTCGAGCTCGGCGAACATGTAGGCGGGGACCGCTTCGAGCCGGCGCGACGGCTCGGTGAGCGGGCGCTTGGTTCGCTCGGGGCTCGTGGCCATGGGCAGGAAGACTACGGGGCTAGGTGAGCGCCGCCAGCCCCTGTGCGAGATCGGTCGAGATCTCGCCGCGATAGACGCGCGAGGCGGTTCCCGTGAGCCGCACGTCGAGCTCGTCTGTGACGTCCACCTCCAGTTCGCCGCCGTCCAGTCGAACGGTGATCGGGCTCGACGCGCCACGCAGGGACGCGGCCACGGCGGCCCCGCTGGCGCCCGTTCCCGACGCAGACGTCTCCCCCACGCCGCGCTCGAAGATCCGCGCCCTCAGGGTTGATCCGTCGACCCGAATGAACGACACGTTCGTGCGGTTTGGAAACAGGTCCGCGGTCGCGATCTGCGGGCCGATCACCGCAAGATCGAGCTCCTCCAATCCATCGCCGGCGTCGATCACGCACTGGGGGTTTCCGATCGACACGTGCTGGAAGTTCCATTCGCGGCCGGCCGCCTCGACCATCCCGCGACCGTCAGGGGGACCGCCGGGATAGTCCGGCGAGGTCAGCGAGGCGCGACCCATCTCGAGCGTCGCCGTATCCCGGCCCGTTACCGCCGCCTCGATCCTCCCCGCCTTCGTGAGCACGCAGAACGTCCGCGGGCCTCCGGGGTTCGCGCGGTCCAGGTAGAGGACCGCCTGACGCACGCCGTTTCCGGAGAGCTCGGCCTCGGAGCCGTCGGGGTTGAAGATGCGCACGGTGGCCACGCACGCGGGATCGTCGGATTCGGATATCAGGAGGATCCCGTCGGAGCCGATCCCGGTGTGCTGGTCGCACAGCCTGCGGATCCGGGCTTGTGTGAGCTCCCAGGTGAGCGCTGCCTTCTCGACGATGACGTAGTCGTTGCCCAGTGCCTGCCACTTCTCGAACCTCACTCGCTCGTCACCCCTCGCGATCCGGCCGGTGGAGCAGCTCGAGCTTGATGCCGTCGGGGTCGTAGAAGAAGGTGGCGTAGTAGCCCGGCGTGTAGTCGTATTCCCTCGGCTCGCTCTCGATCTTCGCTCCCTGATCGGCAAGCCACTCGGCGCGCTCATCGACGACCTCACGTGAGGGCACGTCGAAGCAGATGTGGTGCAACCCGATCGCGTAGCGGTCGTACGCAATGCCGTGAGCATCGGACTGTCGCTCGCGCAGGCCCAGGGCCGCGACACCCTGACCCCGAGCCGAGATGTACTGCACCTGCTCGCCCCGCTCGCCGACGATCCGGCCGCCGTCGCTCCAGCCCAGCGGTTCCAGCAGGCCCCGGTAGAACGCCAGGCTGCGCTCGAGCGAGGTCACCACGATGTCGATGTGACTGAACTTCGATTCGAGCATCGGCGGCAGTATCCCTGGCCGACTCAATCGAGCGAAGCGACGATCTCACGGGCGACGTCGGAATCGTCGCGCCCCGTCCGGTCGATCAGCTCGACGCCCTCCATCTTTCGCATCCAGGTGAGCTGGCGCCGCGCATAGGCGCGATGCGCCCGCTTCACCGCGTCGAGTTCGCCCGCGAGGAGTTCCTCGAAGCCCAGGGCCGCGCGGGCGGTGCGCGAAGCGCCGGCCTCGGCTGCCGCCCGCGCCTCCTCGGCGGCCCCAGCGGCGATCATCTCGTCTACGCGCGCGTCGATTCGGCTCGCGAGCTCCTCCCGGTCAATGGTGAGGCCGACCAGCAGCGTCGGACGTCGCAGGCGCGCGGTCCACAGACCCTCGCTGGAGCGCGGCGGGTCGATGCCGCTGCGCTGGAGCTCGATCGTGCGCGCGATGCGCTTGCGGTCACGGGGATGGATGGTGGCCGCTACATCCGGATCCAGGTCCGCCCAAACGGCCTCCGGTCCGTGCTCCGCGACGTTCTGCTCGACCTCGGCCCGGATCTCGGGCGAGACGGGCGGGCGCAGGTCGAGATCGGCCAGAGCCGCGCGCAGGTAGAGACCGGTTCCTCCCACCACGATCGGCCGCCGCCCCTCCGCGATGAGCTGGTCGATCTCGGCGTGCGCCAGCTGCGCAAAGCGCCCGGCGCTGAACTCTCCTGTCGGATCCACGAACCCGACCAACCGGTGTTCGAGCCGCTCATGCTCGGCCGGCGTCGCCGCGCCGCTCAGCGTCTCGAGTCCTCGGTAGACCTGAATGGCGTCGCACGAGACGGCGACAGGGTCCTCGCCGCGCTCACGCAGGAGATCGGCCGCGCCGATCGCGACGGCGGTCTTGCCGACGCCCGTCGGGCCGAAGATCGCAAGGACCTTCAGGGGACTCGGCTGAGCAGCTTCTCGTGACCCGCGAGCGTCGTCGACGTCGCGCTCGTGATCTCGACGTCCACGAACTCGCCCGGTTGCGCGGTCCCCTCGAAGTTGACCGTCTTGTTGTGGGAGCTTCGGCCCCTTAGGCGCGCCGGATCGGTGCGGCTGGGACCCTCGACCAGCACCTCGACGCTGCGACCGACGAAGCGCTGTGCCCGTTCCTTGGCCCGTCGCTGGACCAGCTCTACGAGCCGCTCCATTCGCTCCCGCTTGACCGGGTGCGAGACCGGGTCGGCCATCGTCGCGGCCTCGGTCCCCCGGCGTGGCGAGAAGATGAATGTGAAGGCGCCGTCGTATCCGACCTCGTCGACCACCTCGAGGGTCGCGGCGAAGTCCTCCTCGGTCTCCCCGGGGAAGCCGACGATGATGTCGGTCGTCAGCGCGCAGTCCGGGACGTGCTCGCGGATCTGCGCCACTCGGTCGAGGTAGCGCTGGCGGTTATATGTGCGGCGCATCGCCTTCAGCATCCGGCTCGACCCCGACTGGAGCGGCAGGTGGATGTGCGGGCAGAGGGCGGGCAGCTCCGCGTGCGCGAGGATGACGTCCTCGCGGATGTCCTTGGGGTGCGGGCTCGTGTAGCGGATGCGCCCGATCCCGTCGACGGCGTCCACCTGACCCAGGAGCTCGGCGAACGTGATGCGGCTCTCCTTCGGGAGGTCGCGCCCGTAGCTGTTGACGTTCTGGCCGAGGAGGGTCACCTCGGTCACGCCGTCGGCCGCGAGTCTCTCGATCTCGGCGATGAGCTCATGCGGGTCGCGGCTGACCTCGCGCCCGCGGGTCTGCGGGACGATGCAATAAGCACAGCGACAATTGCAACCGACCGAGATCTGGACCCAGCCCTGGAATTCGCGCTCCCGCTTCGCGGGCAGATGCCCGGAGAAATCCTCGAACTCGAAGTAGCCCTGGGCGGTGAGCGAGTCCTGCGTCAGGAATTCGGCGAGGCGATGAATCTGTCCCGGCCCGAAGGCGACGTCAACGAACGGGAAGCGCTCGAAGACCTCGTCCTTCACCGACTGCGCCCAGCAGCCGCCCACGCCCACGATCCGTTCCGGGTCCTCCGACTTCAGCCGTTTGGCCTCCCCCAGGTGGGCGATGAAGCGGTTGTCGGCGGATTCGCGGATCGAGCAGGTGTTGAAGAGGATGAGGTCGGCGTCGGCTCTTCCAGCGGCCTCCTCGTACCCAAGCGACTCCAGCATGCCCTTCATGCGCTCGGAGTCGTGCTCGTTCATCTGGCACCCGAACGTGGTGACGTGGTAACTCCCCATGGGTTCTAGGCCGGTGCCGTATGGCGCCGGCACTGGCATGTGCCGTTCATTGGGTTTGGATATTAGGCCGCCGCGCCAAGCGGATTACGTCGCGGCTACTTGACCGTCAGCGTGCCCTTCATGCCGGCCTGCTCATGGGAGTCCACGCTGCAGAAGAACGTGTAGCTCCCGGGCTTCAGGCTCTTGAGGTTGAGAGTCGTCTTCCCGTTGGTGATCTGTTTGGAGCACTGGGCCGCCCCACTGCCCGCCTGCACGCAGACGTCGTGCGGAATCGCCGGGTTCGGGTTGCTGAAGTCGATGGTCACGTTTCCCGCCTGCGCGCCCAGGGAGGTGGTTGTGTAGGCGATCGTGCTGGGATCGGCTGCGAGCTGGACCGGACCGCCGGACGGGGTCGTACTCGTCGTGGTCGTCGCAGCGGCCTGCTCGGCCTCGCGCTCGCGCTGATCGTCGCGGGCGTGCAGTACCGCGAAGACGGCGGTCCCGCCGACGAGCAAGGCGAAATAGAGGATGGTCCCCGCGAGGATCCCTCGGTTGGGCGGAAAGTTCTCGAATCGCAGGCCAATCGCGGACACGCTTATGGCCGACACGATCAGGGCAATTCCGAAGACGTAGAAGAGCGTCGCGCTCATGCGGCGGGCATCCTAGTGGTAGCTCCGACGGCGAGGCCCATTGCGGGCTCCGCATGGGGGTCAGCTCGCGTACGCCGTCGCCCGGCTCTCCCGGATCACGGTGATCCTCACCTGACCCGGATACTCGAGCTCGCGCTCGACCGCCGCCGCGATCTCGTGTGAGAGAAGCGCGGCGCGCTCGTCGTCCACCTTGCCGGGGTCGACGATCACCCGGATCTCGCGGCCGGCGCGCATCGCGTAGACGCGCTCGACGCCGTCCTGGCGCGACGCGATCTCCTCGAGCTCCCGGAGCCTTTCCACGTACTCCTCGAGCGAGTCTCCGCGCGCCCCCGGGCGCGCGCCCGAGAGCGAGTCCGCGATCTGCACGATCACCGCCTCGACGGTGCGCGGCTCGACCTCGTTGTGATGAGCCTCGATCGCGTGGGCGACGGCCTCAGGCTCGCCGTGGCGCAGTGCGATTCGAGCCCCGACCTGGGCGTGCGGTCCCTCGATCTCGTGGCTCACGGCCTTGCCGATGTCGTGAAGAAGCGCCCCTCGGCGGGCCGTCTCCACCGACGCCCCCAGCTCCGCGGCGATGAGCCCGGCGAGCTCCGAACACTCGATCAGGTGGTCCAGCACGTTCTGGCCATAGCTTGTGCGGAACTTGAGCTTGCCGAGAAGCATCACCAGCGTTGGGTCGAGCCCGTGCACGCGCGACTCGAGCATCGCCCGCTCGCCCTCCTCGACGATCCGCTCGTCGATCCGAGCCTTGGCCTGCTCGTAGGTCTCCTCGATGAGCGCCGGATGGATACGGCCGTCGGCGATCAGCCGCTCGAGCGTCAGCCGCGCGACCTCGCGCCGGACGCCGTCGAAGCTCGAGAGCATCACCGCGGACGGCGTCTCGTCGATGATGATGTCGACCCCGGTGAGCTTCTCGAGCGCGCGGATGTATCTCGTCGCTTGGAAGCTCGACGAGGCGCGTGGTGTTGTCGCCGGCGTGCTGCGCGGCAAGCCGCTGCATCGCGACGGACAGGATGTTGCGTGCTCGGCGCTCGGCCTCGTGACGCGTCTCGCGCTCGATCTCCTGAAGCCGGAGCGCGGCCTGGTGGCGCGCCTCCTGCTCGATGTCCGCGACGAGCAGTTGCTTCGCCTGCGCCGCACTCAAACCAGAGATCCGCTCGAGCTCGCGCCGCTGAACCCGCTTGGCCCGCTTGAGCTCCTCCGCCTGCTGCTCCACGTTGCGCTCGCGGTCCTCGAGGGCCTGGATGCGGCGCTCCAGGTCCGTCCGCCGCACTTCGAGGGACTCGGTCTCTCGAAGCGCCCGCTCCTCCATTCGCGCGATCTCGGCGCGGCGCGCCTGCAGCTCATCCGTCGGCCCCCTGCCGGCGGCGCCTACGCGCTCGGTCGCGTGGTCCGCGTCAGGAGCCCGTCGCCACGGTTGAAACAGCGCGCGTATCTCCATCGCTACCTTCCCTCGGCCTTCGGGTGGCCGAACTGGTCGTCTTGTCGGTCGGACGCATCGGTGACGCGTCGCGGACCGGCGGCGCACGAGATACGCATGTCCGCTATCGCCCTGGCGGGCGGTTGCTCTAGGTCCTACGCCTCCCCACGTCGGATCGTGGCTGAAATCTCATCCCAATATCGGTGGTCAAAAGTGTCAAATAGCAGGTCATTCGTCTCATCGCGCGGCCGTCGGCCGCTTCAAGCATCGTAGACCCGAACGGCCGATCTGGCAAGGCGGGCATTCGGTGGACGCAAAACGGCGGCACCGAGGGCACCGCCCAGCGACATTGACGGGGTTAAGTACCCCATAGCGTCCCTAACCCCGTCCATGTGGGTGGAGAGGACCCCCCTACTTGCCCACCCCCCGCCGGGGTCGCCGCGCCGCCGAGGCTCCCGCCTAAGCCGCCCGTGCCGATAGCAAACGCACCGCCTCGTAGGCGATCTCGTACTCGTAGCCTCGGCGCATCAGGTAGTCGAGCGCCCGCTGCCGATCCGC
>VAYL01000062.1:3056-13975 GCA_005884305.1 Actinomycetota bacterium | reverse complement strand
GGGCGCGCTCGAGCTGGTCCCCGTAGGAATCGGCCGCCAGAACCGACTCGACCGTCGAGTTCTCCACGCCCCGCGCCACAAGCGCCTCGCGGATCCGCTCCGCACCCCAGCCGGCGAGGTCACGCTTGTCCTCGGCGAACCGGCGAGCGAACCGCTCGTCGTCGAGGATGCCCGCCTCGAACAGGCGCCGCAGCGCGACCTCGATCTCATCGAGACCGAATTCGCGCTGCTTTAGCCACCGCGCCAGCTCGTGAGCGGTTCGCTCCTTGCGGTCGAGCGCGGCTAGCGCTGCCTCGAAAGCGTCCCGCTCCGCCATCCGCATGCCCCGCGGTTACGCGGCCTTGCGCTCCGCTTCCGTCTCCGCCTCGGGTGCGGCGTCGGCGATCGGCGTCGCCTCAGCCGACTCCGCCTGCGGCTCCGCGGCGCCCGCCGGGCGCTCGATCTCGAGGATCTCGAACAACCTCGCCTGGATCTCGCCGGCGGTCTGGGGATTCTCGGCCAGGAACTGCTTGGTGTTGTTACGCCCCTGGCCGAGCCGCAGCTCGCCGTAGGAGAAGAACGAGCCCGACTTCTGCACGAGGTCGTGCTCGAGTGCCAGGTCGAGCAGGCAGCCCTCGTTGGAGATCCCCACGCCGTACTCGATGTCGAACTCGGCCTGCTTGAAGGGCGCCGCGACCTTGTTCTTGACGACCTTTACCCGAACCCGGTTGCCGACGGCCTCGGTGCCCTCCTTGAGGGTCTCGATGCGGCGGATGTCCAGGCGCTGCGAGGAATAGAACTTGAGCGCCCGGCCGCCGGGCTGGGTCTCTGGCGAGCCGAAGCTCACCCCGATCTTCTCGCGGATCTGGTTGGTGAACACGCAGATCGTGTTGGCGCGGCTGAGGTTGCCGGTCAGCTTGCGCAGCGCCTGCGACATCAGGCGCGCCTGCAGGCCGACCTGGGTCTCCCCCATCTGCCCTTCGAGCTCGACCCGGGGCGTGAGCGCCGCAACGGAGTCGATCGCGACCAAGTCGACGGCGCCGGAGCGAACCAGCACGTCCACGATCTCGAGCGCCTGCTCCCCGTAGTCGGGCTGGGAGACCAGGAGCTCGTCCACGTCCACGCCGATCCGGCGCGCGTAGATCGGGTCGATCGCGTGCTCGGTGTCGACGAACGCGCAGATCCCACCGCGCGCCTGCGCCTCGGCGATGATGTGGTAGACGAGCGTCGTCTTCCCCGACGACTCCGGGCCGAAGATCTCCACGATCCGTCCGCGCGGCACCCCGCCGACCCCGAGCGCGAGGTCCAGGGACAGCGCCCCGGTTGGAATCGCCTCGACCTGAATCGCGTCCTGGTCGCCCAGGCGCATCAGCGAGCCCTGGCCGAACTGGCGCTCGATCTGGGTCTTGGCCGCCTGAAGCGCGGCGTCCTTGGCCTTCGCCTCCTTGTCCGCGGCCTTGTCGGCCGCCTTCAGATTCGTCTTCTTGTCCTGTGCCATCTTCTTCTTCACCTTTCTTCTGCGAGCGTCAGATTCAACTCGGCCAGTCGGACGTATTCGGCGCCCGATGGCCGCAAAAACGAGCGATAAAGCGCTATCCGAGGCGCTTGGAACGGCTCGGTGAGCTCCTCGGGGAGCGCCCCGGGCAGGGCGTCCACCTGCCTGGGCTTTCCGCGGCCGCCGCGAGCGCGAGATCCCTTCTCCGATCGCACGCGAGCGACCGTCACGTGGGTCCAGAAATCCCGCCTCTCCGGCTTGTAGAAGCGCGCTGCCTCGAGCCGTTCGGAGAGCTCGGCTTGGAGCTCGGACGTCGCCGCGCTCTCGCCCTCGACGGCGAAGAGCCGCGGACGCTTTGGCGGGACCGGCATGGGATCGGCCTGAAGCCGGATCTCGACCGGCCGCGGATCGACTCCCGTCACCTCCGAGGCAATCGACTCGATGGCGCGCTCAGGGTGGTAGCTCAGGAAGCAGAGGGTCACGTGCAGGGCCTCGGGCGGCATCGCCCGAAGTGCAGGGTCCGTGAGCTCGCGCGCCTGCCAAGTCTCAAGCCCGCCGCGGACCCGATCGGGCAGGTCGAGCGCGACGAACAGCCGCGCTCGCGGACTTTTCAGCCGCTCCTTAGGCATGGTCACCCAACCTAGGGCGCGTGTGCGCGCACGATGCCCTCCATTCGTAAATACATTGCCGTGAATGGCTGACGAAATCCCGGCCGTGGAGGGGGTCGAGCACCGCTTCGTCGACGCGAACGGACTTCGGGTCCATGTCGCCGAGGCCGGCGCGCAGGACGCGCCGCCCGTCCTCCTCCTCCACGGGTGGCCACAGCACTGGTACATGTGGCGCCGGGTCATGGCGGGCCTGCGAGGCGAGTACCGGCTGCTTGCGCCGGACCTGCGCGGCTTCGGCTGGACGGAGGCGCCCGGCGATGGTTACGACGGCGAGACGTTCGCGGCCGATCAGGTGGCGCTGCTCGACGCCCTCGGACTGGAGCGGGCCCATGTCGTTCGTGGGAATCCGCCACTCCGATCGAGTGTAACGGATGGTCGTCTGCAACGCGCCGCATCCGTGGTCCCGCCTCTCGCCGCGCGTCGTCGCCGAGCTGTGGCGAAGCTGGTACACGTGGCTGATCGCGACGCCGGTGCTCGGAAGGCGAATCCTTCAGAGCGAGTGGATCGGGCGCCAGTACATGCGGATGAACGCCGCGCTGCCGTTCGACGCCGAGGAAGTCGAGATCTACGCGCGGAGCTTTCGCGAGCCCGCCCGGGCGCAGGCGGCGGTCGAACTCTATCGCTACTACCAGCGCGTGGTGCTGGATACCGTGCGCGGTGCATGGAGGAGCCACCGGCTGTCCAGGCCCACCCTCCTGCTCTTCGGCGAGCGCGACACGTCGCTCAGCACGAGGCTCCTGCCCGGATACGAGTCCCACGCGGACGACATGCGGGTGGAGCTGGTCCCGGACTCCGGACACTTCATCGTCGACGAGAAGCCTGACCTGGTGATCGCGCGAACCCGAGACTGGCTCTCGCGCTAGTGGCGAGTCCTCACAGCGGGAAGTCCTCCCCGCGGAGCAGCCTGCGGACGAGGTGCATCGCAACCGTGGTGGATCGATCGCGGATCTCGGCGCGGTCGCCCGGCAGCACCGGGTCGCGCGCCACGATCTCGCCGCTCGCGAGCTTGACGCAGATGCACACGTAGCCGACCGGCTTCTCATCGGTGCCACCGCCGGGCCCGGCGATCCCGGTAATCGCCACTCCGACGTCGGCGTGAAAGCGAGCAAGCGCGCCATCCGCCATCGCCTCCGCGACCTCCGGCGACACGGCCCCGTGGCGCTCGAGCAGCTCCTCCGGGACGTCCAAGAGCTCCCGTTTGGCCTCGTTCGAGTACGCCACCACGCCTCCCGCCATGTACGCCGACGATCCGGGGATCTCTGTCAATCGGGCGGCGAGGAGACCCGCGGTCTCCGATTCGGCGATGCCGATTCGCCGATCGGCGAGAAGGCTCGCGATCTGCTGGTCGATCGTGGATCCATCCCGGCTGAACACGTACCGCTCGAATCTGTCAGCAAGCTCGTCCAGAAGGCCTTTCGCCACCCCCTCGGCCCCATCCCGATACCGGACGTCGATCTCGAGCTCCGCGCGGCGCAGACAGGTGGTGATCTCAAGCGGCGCGAGGTCCAGATCGCCCTCGATCTCGCGCAGGCTCTTGGCCAGCTCCGACTCAGGGATGCCGAAGATGCGCAACGTGTCCGTATGGATCGGCGTCACCTTCGCCATCGCGCTTCGCGCGGCGTCGGTGGCGAGCGCCTCGGGCCACATCGCCTTCAGCTCCCGCGGCGGACCCGGAAGCACGATGACCGTCGGTCCATCGGTCGGCACCACGAGGCCGGGAGCCGTTCCGGCCGGGTCGATGGCGGTCGCGCCCTCCGGAACGAGCGCCTGCTTTCGATTCGCCTCCCGCAGCGCCTCTGCGTCGAAGCGAAACCGCCGCGCGAATCCCGCGAGGATCTCGGCGATCCGTTCCTCCATCGCCTCGTCGAGCACGAGCTCACGCCCCGCGAACTCCCCGACGACCTCCGCCGTCAGGTCGTCCGCGGTGGGCCCGAGCCCGCCGCTCGTCACGATCAATTCCACGCCCACGTCAGCCAGGAAGCCGAGGGCCGCCCGGAGGTCCGGAGCCCGATCGCCCACGCACACGATGTGCGAGACCTCCACGCCCAGCTCGCCGAGCCGCTCGGCGAGCCACGGGCCGTTCCGGTCCGAGATCCGGCCGGTTAGCACCTCTGTGCCCGTGACGACGATCCCGGCCCGGACGGGTCTCTGGCTCACTGGCATTTCTGTCCCTTGAACGGGATCTCGGTAATACCGCCCGCGTCGATTCGATAGCTCGCCGGACGCCTGGACTCCACTCGGTGCGCCTTACCACCCAGTACGACGGTCGCCTTGCCGCCCGAGATCAGGTCCAGCCGGTAGTTCTCCGCCGGTGGCTCGAACGGCCCCTCCTTCGACCCCGCGACGAGCGTCTGCGAGTCGATGAACGGGCGCCCGTTGCCGGGCAGCAGGCAGACCACCATCTCATCGTGGGTGATCAGAACGAGCGAGACCGCCTTCCCCGGCGACCCGCCGCCGTTGCCGCCACCGTGCTTGTGCCCGGCCGAGGCGTGGTGGTGGCCCTTGGCGCTGGCCTTACCGTGGTGAGCACCCGCGCCGTTGCCGAACCAGTTCAGGGGATCGACCCGCACGACCGCAACGATCGCCGCGACCGCGAGCGCGAGAACCCCGATGATGGCCAGGACCTGACCCCAGGAGCGGCGCGGCGCCTCGATCGGGCGGCGCCGACGACGGCTGCTCGGCGGCAGGCGAGCGCTCGATGGTCCGCCGGTACTCGTCGACGAGTGCGTCTGCATCCAGGCCGAGGTAGCCCGCGTAGGTGCGCAGGAACCCCTTGACATAGGCCGGGGCGGGCAAGACGTCCCAGTCCTCGTTCTCGAGGGCCTCCAGGTACTTCCGCCCGATCTTGGTCTCGCGCTCGGCGGTGTAGATGTCCCGGTCCAGGCGCGCACGGGTGCTTCGCAGCACCTCGCCGATCTCGAGTCTTCCATCGTTTCGCCCAGCCATCGCGGGCATATTCTGGCCGTCGCCGGTGCGAACGCGTTTACCGCTTGTGGGAATCAGTCGAGAGGCGCGCTCACCGACTCCTCGGCGGGGTCGGCGCCTGCGTCCTCCGGGAGTGACTCTTCCTCGCCGGCCCCGCCGCCGTGGCGCGCGAGCGTGCGCTGAAGCTCACCCTCGGTCACCAGCACCTGCCGCGGCTTCGATCCCTCGTACCCGGAGATGATCCCGCGGCGCTCGAGCATGTCGATCAGCCGGCCACACCGAGGCGGTCTGGCTCTGAACGACGATGCGGGCCGCCTCATCGAGCAGGTCGTCGCTGTCCGGCGAGAGATCGTCTTCACGATCGTCGCCGGGCCCCTCGTGCACCTCCAGGAGCGCGGGATCGAACTCCGGCTCGCCCTGGCGGGCCCAGTGCTTCGATATCCGAGCGATCTCGTCCTCGGTGACGAAGGCGCCCTGGAGCCGCTGAAGCCGCGACGTCCCGACGGGCCGGAAGAGCATGTCCCCCTGCCCAAGCAGAGTCTCGGCGCCGCCCTGGTCGAGGATTACGCGGGAGTCGACCTGGGATGCGACCGAGAACGCGATCCGGGCCGGGATGTTGACCTTGATCGTCCCCGTGATCACGTCGGTGGAGGGTCGCTGGGTCGCGAGCACGAGGTGAATGCCGACCGCGCGCGACTTCTGCGCGAGCCGGATGATCGAATCCTCCACCTCGGCCGGCGCGACCATCATCAGGTCCGCGAGCTCGTCGATCACGCAGAGGATGTGCGGCAGCGGCGGCTCGCCGGACTTCGCGCGAGCCCGGTTCAGCTCCGCGAGGTTCCGTGTGCGCGCCTCCCCCATCACCGAGTAGCGGCTCTCCATCTCCCCGATGAGGTTCGCGAGCACGTTCGCCGCGAGCCGGGGATTCGTCACCACCGGCGTCAGTAGGTGCGGGAGGCGCTCGTAGTGGTTGAGCTCCACGCGCTTTGGATCTACTAGCACCAGCCGGGCCTCGTTCGGGGAGGCGTGCAGCAGGACCGAGCACAGCATCGCGTTGATGCATCCCGACTTACCGGAGCCGGTCGTGCCGGCGACCAGCGCGTGCGGCATCAGTGCCAGGTCGGTCCACACGGCCTGCCCGGAGACGTCCTTGCCAAGCCACACGGCCAGCGGCGAGGACCCCTTGGGACGGCCGTCGTAGATGTCGCCCAGTCGGACGAGGCGGCCGCGCTGGTTCGGAACCTCGATACCCACTGCTTTCTTGCCCGGGATCGGGGCAAGGATGCGGATGTCGGTGGAGGCCAGCTCGTAGGCGAGGTCGTCGCGAAGGTGGGCGACCTTGGAGACCTTCGTGCCGGGCGGGAGCTGAAGCTCGTAGCGGCTCACGTGCGGACCGCTGACGACGCCCAGTAGCCGCGCCTCGATCCCGAAGTGGCGAAGGGCCTCGAGCAGGGCGTTGGCGGTCACCTCGCGGTCGCGCATGTCCGGCCCGGGGTCGGTCTTTGCGCGCTCCAGAACCTTCGGGGCGGGAAGCTCGTAGTCGATCTCGTCGGACTCCGTGATACCCCAGCGCCGGTTCCCCATCGGCGTCAGCTCACCGGCCGGCTCATCCCTAGCGGCCTCGCCCTCCTCCTCGGCCCTGTCGGGTATGTCCGGCGCGGTGTCCTCGTAGGCGAACTGGCCCGGTCCGGGCGACTCGGGCTCGTCGTCCTCCCAGCCTGGCTCCTCCTCCCCGAAGCGGGTCGTCTCGGCGTCGGGGAGCTCGGAGTCCGACAGCGCCTGCGTGGCCAGTGGCTCGGTTGGCCCCGCTCGAGTGATCGCGATGTCGCGTCCGTCGGGCTCAAAGTCCCCATACCCACCCGACATGCGCACGGTCTTCGCGAGCTCTCGCGTGCCGGTGCCCGCGGTGCGCGCCATGCGCCCCGCCCGGGTGAGAAGAGTCGACAGCGTCGTCTGCGTGATCAGGAGCAGGCCACAAGCGAACAGCAGCACCGCGAGGATCTGGGCGCCCAAGCGGTGAAAGAGCGAGGTCGCAGCCCAGTAGAACGCCTCGCCGAGGATCCCGCCGTG
Organism: Actinomycetota bacterium; assembly: GCA_005884305.1. Classification (GTDB taxonomy): domain Bacteria; phylum Actinomycetota; class Thermoleophilia; order Solirubrobacterales; family 70-9; genus AC-56. The sequence goes on along the minus strand of VAYL01000062.1, from coordinate 6,838 downwards.
CACCGAGTAGAAGGGCTGATCGAAGTAGCCATGCCTCGCCGGATGCGATGGGCCGAGCCCGGCGGTCTGGGCCGCGAACGCCAGGAGCAGGGACGCGAGCAGGAGGACCGCACCGGCATTCACCGCGGCCGGGGCCTTCAAGATCGGCCGCAGGATGAGAACGACCCCCCACCCGGCGACCGCGATCGGGATCAGGTAGGCCACTCGCCCGGTGACATCCGCAAGGGCTCGTGACAGCGAGTCGCCGACCGGGCCTCCGTCCCAGCCGACGTACAGCACGCACCCCAGGTAGATGGCGACTGCGATTAGCCCAAGGCCAATCAGATCCAGGTGTCGCTGTTCGAGTCGCGCGACGACCTCGCGCGGGCTCGGACGGTTCTTCCGGGCCGGCTTTCGCGATTGCTGGCGTGGCCGCGCACGGGACCGCAGGGCCCCGCGCCCGGTGGAGCGGCGCTTGCGCACGAGCGGCATGTGTGAGCAGGTTCGACGCGCACGACACGTCCCCTCTCCGCCCCTGCCTCCAACCGGCGGAACCAGGGAATAAAGCCGCGCTAAAACCTGCGGATATCGCGCGTAACCAGGGCTAATCTCTCCTTGGAATGCTTGACGCGGACACCAACATCGGCCGTGTGCTCGTCGTCGAGGACGACGTCGAGATCGCGGACGTCCTTAGACGCACGCTGCGCCAGGAGGGCCACGAGGTTCGCTCGGCGTTGGACGGCGTGTCGGCCCTCGAAGAGGCGGAGGACTTCGTCCCCGACCTGGTGATCCTCGACCTGGGACTGCCCAAGCTCGACGGTGTCGAGGTCTGCCGCCGCCTTCGCGACTCGAGCGACGTCTCGATTCTGATCCTGACGGCCCGCACCGAGACCGACGACCGCGTCGTCGGCTTGGACGCGGGTGCGGACGACTACCTCGTCAAGCCGTTCGAGCGTAAGGAGCTCCTCGCCCGCATGCGCGCCCTCATGCGGAGACGGCCACCGCGCGGCACGGCCTCGCTCACGGTCGGCGACCTCCGCCTGAATCCCGATACCCGCGAGGTCCACCGCGGCGACCGCCCCATCGACCTCACCAACAGGGAGTTCGAGCTGCTCGAGTACCTGATGCGCAACGAGCGTCTCGTCATCTCGCGCGAACGCCTGCTCGAGGAGGTCTGGGGCTATGACCCCATGGCGATGACGAACACCATCGACGTCTTCATCTCGAACGTGCGGCGAAAGCTCGAGGCGGGCGGCGAACCCCGGATCCTTCACACGAAGCGCGGCGCCGGGTACGTGATGAAGGCGCCTCGCGATGAAGCGGCTTGAGCGAATAGTCGCCGTTCTGACGCCGAAGCGGTGGCCGATCCGGTGGCGACTCGCTGCGGTTTCGGCCGTCCTGACGTTCGTCATCCTTGTGATCTTCGCGTTGGTGGTGGGCCGGCTGACGTCGAATCGCCTCGAGAGCAACTTCAACAGCGAATTGCAGGACGACGCTGCCAGGCTCGCGAGTCAAATCAACATCACGCCCGGGCTGGATGGCCGTCTGAATTGCCACATCAGTGAAAGCGAAATGGCGCTGATTGCCAACCGAGCGACGGTAGTCCGCGTCGTAACGCCATCAACGGTGCTCTGTAATGGACCGGTCGAGCGAAACCTTGGGCCTCCGCATCCGGGCGGTGTCTCCGATGCGGGCTCGATGCGTGTTGCAACCAGCCAGGCTGTCGGGTTTACGGGCGTCTTTTTGCAGTTCGCACGGAGCACCGACAGTCTCGACTCGACAATCGACCGCCTGTGGCTGTTCCTTGGCCTTGGCGTCCTCGGCGGGACAGCCCTCGCCGCACTCGCCGGCATCGCTATCGCGGGTCGCGCCATGCGTCCGATCGCTTCTCTGACCTCGACCGCCCGCCGCATCGCGACCACGCGCGATCCCTCCGAGCGGATTCCCGAGCCCGAACGCGACGACGAGGTGGGTGAGCTGGCGCGGACGCTCGATCAGATGCTCCGGCAACTCGATGCCGCGCGATCAGAGACCGAACAGCTGATGCAGCTCCAGCGGGAGTTCGTCGCCGACGCGTCGCACGAGCTCCGGACTCCGCTCACGAGCGTCCTCGCCAATCTTGAGCTTCTGCAGGAGCGGCTGGCACGCGAAGGCAGCGGCTCGGATGAGAACGAGATGGTGGACTCCGCACTTCGCTCGTCGAAGCGGATGAGCCGTCTGGTCTCCGACCTCCTGCTACTGGCGCGCGCGGATGCCGGGCGAACCGGGGTCCGCCGGGACGTCGACCTCGCCGACGTCGCTTCTGCCGCGCTCGCCGAGGTCCAGCCGGTGGCCAACGGCCATCATCTGACGATGACGGAGACTCAGCCGGTGTCGGTGAGGGCAAACGAGGATGAGCTTCACAGGCTGGCCGTGAACCTGCTGGACAACGGCGTGCGGCACACCCCCACCGGGACCGAGATCAAGGTCACGGTCGAGCGGCGCAACGGGGACGCGGTGCTCGAGGTGTCCGACGACGGCCCAGGCATCCCGGCCGGCATGGAGGATCAGATCTTCTCGCGGTTCGTTCGCGGGTCCGGGCCGGCGGACGTTGCCGCGGACTCCGGCACCGGCCTTGGGCTCGCGATCGTCAAGGCGGTCGCGACATCGCACGGAGGCGATGTGGAGGCGAGCGCCTCCTCAGCCGGCGGCGCGCGGTTCACGGTCAAGCTGCCGGTCGCCGGCTGAAGCCTCACTCAGGCCGCGATTTGCCTGGTAGCTTCGGCGCGTCTCGATTCTTAGGAAACTCGCCAGAAAGGTTTAACAATCGTTTATGGCGGGGATCTACCTTTTCGCGCGGACGAGACAACCCACCCGTCGGGGGCACCCCCGACACCACCTCGACGGGTGATCGTTGGCCAGTCTGAGCCAAGCGACCCGCCGGTGTTCCCCCTCCCTGACACCGGCGGGTCAGTCTTTTCCGGGGACGAATGCCGCCCGGCGAAGGCTCAGTGAAGAATGCCGCGCCGCGTCATCTCGCGGTGGATCACCGCGTAGTGCTCGCCCCGGCAGTCCCCGGGTCGGCCCTTCGGGTGAAGATCCTCGTCGGCGCAGAGCAGGGCGTTCGCCGCGTCCTTGAGGGTCTCCTTCCCGGTGTACATGAACTGCGATGCCAGGTAGATCTGGTCCATATCCCTAGCGCGCGCACGACCCTCCGAAGCGAGCGACCGCCTGATGTTCCACAAACCGGTGGACCAGACCTCACCGACGCAGTGGGGGTCCGGGGCGTAGCGCCCTCCGAATGGGACGCGCGGGCAGCGGGCCGTGGCCTCGTCAAGGGTCCGGTTCACGTCCGTCCGCCGGCCGCATCGACGACCGGACTTCTCGGGCTGCACCCGTGGAAAGAACCTGCCGTATCTGATCGCGTCCCAGTCGAAGATGCAGACGTCGTCCTCGTTCGCCGTGTGCGGCGAGCGCCACGACATCACGGCGGCCCAGTAATCGGATGATCCCTCCGCAACGGCGGCAGGGCCATACCGGCTGCTGTGGCCGAACGCCGACGACTCGGAGTCCTGCATCGCGTGACCGTACTCGTGGAGGATCACGTCGCCGTCCTCGGCGTCGTCCACCCCTCCCCGGCCGTACGTGATCGTCTGCGTGAACGGGGAGTACGCGGAGTTGTCGAGGCGGTAGGCGTCCGCGACGGCGCGCTGGACGCGATCCGCGATGCCGTTGGGCGTCGGGTTCGAATCGGAGAACCCGAGGGACTGGATATAGCGCTGTGCGCGGTTGATCTGGAAGTAGACCTCGAGCGGCTCGAAGCG
>VAYL01000062.1:2351-3045 GCA_005884305.1 Actinomycetota bacterium | reverse complement strand
CACGTCTCCTTTTGGTTGTGGCCCCGGAGCGCGCGGACCCACCGCCCGGCCAGACAATGCTGGCCGTCGTCCAGATTGGGGAGCTTCACGCGACGCCGCAGCTTCCGCAGGAGCGGCGTGTCGCGATCGCCCTGAATGTTCCAGAGGTGTCTGGCTCCCCGGTTCTGGACAACCGGGTTGACGCGGTACAGCTTCGCCCGGCCCGTATGGAAATTGCGCAGCAGGTCATCGCGGGCGACCACCGAGCCATTGCCCGCGTCCACGAGGACCTCGAAGTCCCCAAGCGGGTGAGCCGCGGGGACCTGGACGCGCCAAACCAGCGTGCCACCGTCCCCCGGTTGGATCCCGAGCGTCGCCGAAGCCGGAGCCCTCAGGCCCTGCACGCCGACGCTGGACTTCGCGACCGCAATCGCCCGCCCGCGCGAGATCCGCGCCGATCCCGGAACCTGGATCGTCGGCCTCGTCGTGTCGGTGAGGATCCGCGGGGATCCGCCTGGCGCCTGGTTCGTGATCGCCTCGGCGCCCAGGACGGGCGTCCTCCCCACGCGCTGCTGGAACCGCTCGATGACGGCGCCGCCAGGAAGGACGATGCGCTTCGCCGCGGTCAGCTCCGCCCGGGGCGCGGTGGCCGCGCGAAGTGCGTGGTGCATCCCGGGAGTCGCCGCAGACGAGCCAGCGGTGCCGAATCCGATCC
>VAYL01000062.1:586-2256 GCA_005884305.1 Actinomycetota bacterium | reverse complement strand
GGAGCAGGGCGGTCTCCCGCTCCTCGTGTCGAGCGGCCTGTGTCAGACAGAAGCCGACGACATCGCGGATCTCCTCCACCAGGCCATCCGACTCGTCGACAAACGGCACGCCACGAAAGATGATCTCTGGCGGCGCGACCTGGGACCCATCGTCCGAGGAGACCGTGACGACCACGATGAAGACGCCGTCCGCGGAGAGCGTTCGCCGATCGCGGAGCGCCACGTCGTCGGGGTCGCCGATGTCGACGCCGTCCACGAAGATCATCCCGGCGGCCACCTCCGGTCCCAGGCGGGCGCCGGATTCGCCGATCGTGAGCGTCCCGCCGTTGCGTGACTTGAAGATCCGGTCGGGATCGATCCCAACCGACTCCGCCAGCCCGGCGTGAAGCCGAATCCGCTTGTGGTCGCCGTGGAACGGCATCACGTAGCGCGGGCGGGTGAGGTTGAGCATCAGCTTGAGCTCCTCCTGCCAGCCGTGCCCCGACGCATGGATGGGCGCATCCGCGGCGGTGACCACCTCAGCGCCGATCTCGAAGATCCGGTCGATCGTCCCGTTCACCGAGCGTTCGTTGCCCGGAATCGGCGTCGCGGAGAAGATCACCGTGTCCCCGGAGTGAAGCTCGACGTCGGGGTGGTCGGCGTGCGCCATCCGCCGCAGTGCGGACAGCGGCTCGCCCTGACTGCCGGTCGAGATCGCCACCACTTTGTGATCCGGGAACGACTCGATCTCGCGCGGCGAGATCAGCATCCCGTCCGGGGCGCCGGCGATCCCGAGATTGCGGGCGATGTTGAAGTTCTTGCGCATCGAGCGCCCCACCAGGGCGACCTTGCGATCCAGCTGAGCAGCGGCGTCGATCGCCTGTTGCACGCGGTGAACATTGGAGGCGAACGAAGTCACGATGATCCGCCCGCGACAGCGCGAGAAGAGGTCAAGGAGGGCCGGGCCGACACTCGACTCGGATGGCGCGATGCCGGGCCGGTCGGCATTGGTCGAGTCCCCGCAGAGGCACAGGACGCCCTCGGCGCCGAGCGCCGCGAGCCGGGAGACGTCGGCGGGATCGCCGTCGACAGGCGTCTGGTCGAACTTGTAGTCGCCGGTAATGAGGATGGGGCCCAAGTCAGTGCGGACGATGACCGCACACGAGTCGGGGATCGAGTGGGCCATGTGGACGAACTCGACCTCGAACGGATCCAATCGCTTCTGCACGGCCGGCGCCAAAACCTCCAGCGGGGCGTCGCGGATCTTGTGCTCCTCCAGCTTCGAGCGCACGAGGCCGATCGTCAGCGCGCCCCCGTAGATCGGCGGCATCCTGGTTGCGTCGGAATCGAAGATCTCGCGCAGCACGAATGGGAGCGCGCCCACGTGGTCCTCATGGCCGTGTGTCAGCACAATCGCGCGGATGTCGCGGGCTCGCCCCCGCAGGTATGAGAAGTCCGGCAGGACCAGGTCGATTCCGAGCATCTCGCTGGTCGGGAACATCAGCCCGGTGTCCACGACGGCGATCGCCCCGTCCTGCTCGACGACCGTCATGTTCTTGCCGATCTCGCCGAGCCCGCCGAGCGGCAGAATCCGGACCTCGCTCACGCGACGCCCCTCCGCCTCGAGTGGGCCCGCACTACCCGGTGCCGCCCGCTACCAGCAGCCCGTGCCGCTCGAGGGCCTCGCGGAC
>VAYL01000062.1:0-477 GCA_005884305.1 Actinomycetota bacterium | reverse complement strand
GTGGATCTCGCGAGCGCGGTCCAGGTCTCCGGATGTGGCGGCCTCGTAGAGCTCCCGCATCTCCGGGCCGACCAGGTGCGAGCTCACGAGGATCCCTCCGGTCCCCCCGATCTCCAGGCAGCGGAGGAAGATCGCGTCGTTGCCCGCGAGGACGTCGAGCCCCTCGATCGGGCCGAGCTCGTCGTCGTTCGCCTGCTTTACGCCAACGACGTTGTCGATCTCTGCCGCGAGCTCCGACATGAACTCCGGCGACAGGTTGATCACCGTCCGCGAGGGGATGTTGTAGAGAATCATCGGCGTCTCGACCGCCGCCTCGGCGACGGTCGAGAAGTGCGCACGCAGCCCAGCGCGGTTCGGCTTGTTGTAGTACGGCGTCACGACGAGAACGGCGTGGGCGCCGGCTCGGCATGCCTCAGCGGTCAGGTGCGCAGAATGCCGAGTGTCGTTGGACCCCGTGCCGCATATGACCGTGGCGGT
>VAYL01000061.1 GCA_005884305.1 Actinomycetota bacterium | reverse complement strand
GCAGAACACCGAGAACACCCGCCGACGGCTCTATGCGCTACCGGATCGTCCGCACAATGCCCAGAACGCCGGCATCTCTGGAGAGATCGGTCAGCTCATGGCCAAGCGGTTCCCCGGCTACTCCGCTGTCAAGTCCTACTTCGGCGGCGTCCTGCACATGAATCGCCATGCGATGGTGCCGCGGCGGCTCCGCAAGGGTTCAAAGGTGACCGCGGGAACAGTCCTCGGTCGCATCGGTCAGTCAGGGAAGCTCGCACCCCACGTCACCTTCGCGATCCAGCCCGCCGGCAAAGGCTCCCCATACATCGACCCCAAGCCGATCCTCGACGGGTGGCAGCTCCTGCGGGAGACCGCGATCTACCGTGCGGCCGGAAAGAACCCGCTCATCGACTCCGCGTCGAGCTCGACCGGCACGAGCAGCATCGCCCAGGATCTCCTCCTGCCGAAGAGCGCGCTCGCACACCGGGTCCTCGCCGACCCGCGACTCTCCATCTACAGCTGCGGGCGCAATGACATCGCGACCGGGCAGATCGACCGGCGCGTCCTCGCGACGATGGAGTACCTCGCAGACAGCGGATTCCGCCTCGGAGTCAGCTCGCTGCGGTGTGGTGCGCCCAAGCCCTCGTCGCCAGGAGCCGTCTCGGCCGCTGGCAGCGGCAACGCGATGAGCATCAGCGAGATCAACGGCGCCCCGGTCCGCAACCACCAGGGGCCGGGCTCGCTCGCCAACGAGGTCATCCAGAAGATGCTTGACCTTCAGGGGACGATGCAGCCGCAGGAGGTCATCTCGACCGAGGACCTTCCCGGGCAGATCAGCATCGCGAAGCCGAAGCCGGCGAACCAGATCCAGGTCAGGTTCAGCGAGCTCTCGGGGGGTTACGTGAACCCATTCCCCGACTCGGTTCTGGGCCGGACCGACATGGGCGTTGACTTCACCGGCAGTGGTCCGATCCTCGCCATCGGCACGGCACGCATCCTCCAGGTCGGAGCTCCCGGGTGGCCCAACGGCGGCGCTGGGCCAGCCGAGCAAGGAGTGCTGTATCGACTCCTCTCGGGGCCTGAAGCCGGAAGCATCATCTACGTCTACGAGGGCCTCACGCCGATGGTCAAGCCAGGCGATCTAGTGCTCCCGGGCGAACGCATCGCGACCTTCTATCCCGGCAGCTCGATCGAGATCGGTTTCGCCGATGCGGCGGGTGCGCCCCTCGCCCACGATAACTACACCGAGGGCAAGGTCACCGGCTGGGGCAAGCGGATGTTCAAGTTCCTGAACACACTCGGGGTGCCCAGCAGCCAGAAGCTGGACCACCAGTTCTCCAGCCTGCTCAAGCCCGGGCAGTGGAGCAAGGTGATCAATCGTCTGAACCACATCTCGAACCCGAGCGTCCAGACGGAACCGTCCCCCGCCGCGATCCCGGCGGGCAAATCCTCAACGAAGCGCTCCGGCAACCGGTAGATCGTCGGTTCCCGGGCGGTCGCGACTAGGCTCCGGCCCGTGAGTCAGGATTGCTTCCGCTTCGTCCAGATGGACGTGCCCGGCCGGATCGGCATCGACGAAGGCCGCTACCTGCTCCGGGGCTCGGAGAACGAGGAGGACGAGACGGTCGTTGTCGTGCAGACCTTCGGCGCCGAGCCGGCGGGCAGGCCACGCCGACGCCGGCGCCGGCCGAGCCCGGTCGACCTTCCTGAGCCCCCCACGGAGGTTCCGGTCACCCGGCTCACGGTGATCCCGGCTGACGAGGGAGCTCCTGAGGATCTCGAGCGAGAGCTCGACTCGCTGGCCCGCGACGGCGACGCCGCCGAGGCGGCCGTCCTCGACGGCCTGCGCGTCGCGAACCGGCTGATGCGCGCGCACCGGATCGCAACCCAGGATCCCTACGGCCACGAGATCGCGCGGTCCGCCCCGGCGGCGATCCGGGTGGGCTTCGGGACGGGCGGTGAGCTCGCCGATGGGAGGTGGACGCGGGCGGTCGATATTCCCGCGCCGGAGCGTCGTCGTCGGCGCACCGAGGCGCTCCGCCCTCAGGAGCGCCTCGCCGAGCTGCTGGCGGGTCGCGAGGCGATCGACGTGTGCGAGATGCTGCTCTTGAGGGCGCGGGCGGACCTCGATCTGGGTCGCCCCCGCGAGGCGGCACTACAGCTCGCATCGGGGCTGGACGCCCTGCTCGCCGAGCTGCCGGAGCGCGGGGGGGCTGGGCAGGAGCAGGATCTGGCCAGCCTTCAGGAACGTGCGGGATCCATGAGCCGCCTATCCGCGGGCGCGGTACGCGGGCAGCTGGACGCCGAGGAGACCGAACAGGTTGCCGAGACTCTCGCGATCTGCGAGCGCGTGCTACGGCGCCGCCAGGCGCTCAGAGACTCCGCCTAGTTGATCAGCCGTCGAGCGCGGCCGTGACGGCTTGGAGCTCCTCGGCGACGTCCCCGCTCAAACGCACGACCGCGTCGGAGTCATAGGGTGTTGAGCTCTTGGTGACGATGGCGATCCGCCCGCCGCGAGCGAGGGTCATCTGGGGAAGACCGGCCACCGGATAGACCTCGAGCGAGGAGCCGACGCAGAGCAGAAGGTCGGCGCCTGAGCAGAGCTCCTCGGCGCGCGCCATTGCATCGGCCGGCAGGAGCTCCCCGAACAGGACGACGTCGGGCTTGACCTTGCCCGCACACCCCCTGCACGTCGCAATCCCTTCCTGGTCGAACAGCAACTCGACCTCCTCGAGCGGATAGGTGGCGTCGCAGCTCGTGCAGCTCGCCGTGGCGATCGACCCGTGGACCTCGATCACCTGCTCGGAGCCGGCCTTGCGGTGGAGGCGATCGATGTTCTGCGTGATGACCGCATCGAGCAGGCCACGCCGCTCGAGCTCGGCCAGCGCCTGGTGCGCCGGGTTCGGCTCCTTGTCGGCCAGGTCATGGAAGCGCGGGCGGTAGAAGTCCCAGAAGCGCTTCGTGTCGCGGTGGAAGGCGTCCATCGTGGCGACCGCCATCGGATCGACCTTCGCCCACAGCCCCTTGCCGGGCGTGCGGAAGTCGGGGATGCCGGAGGGCACCGAGATCCCCGCGCCGGTGAGCGCAACGACGTGCTCGCTTGAGCGGATGAGCTCCGCGAGCTCGGCGGCGGATCCCCGCCTCGTTTCCGATGTGCGGAATGGATTCATGGCGAGTAGGGCGATGCTTGCGGCAGCGTTTGCGATATTGGGGACGCTATAGCGACCCTAATTCCCCAAACGCTTCCCTAAACCGCGCCGTCGCCCTACCTGCCCGACCAACGGGCCTTGCGCTTGCCCAGGAACGCGGAGATGCCCTCGCGGGCGTCCTCGGAGCTGAACGCGGTCGCGAAGCCGCCCTTCTCGGCCTCGATGCCCTCGTCCAGATCGCCCTTGGCCGAGACGCTCTTGATCTGCTCGACCGCCACCGGCGCCTGGCCGCCGAGCTTGCGCGCCCAGGCCAGGGCCGTGTCGAAGAGCTCGTGGTCGGCGACGACCTCGTTCGCGAGGCCGGACTCGTAGGCCTGCGCCGCCGAGACGGGATCGCCCAGCAGGTTCATCTCGAGCGCCTTGCCCTCGCCCACCAGGCGCGCGAGCCGCTGCGTTCCGCCGAAGCCGGGGATGATCCCGAGGTTGATCTCGGGCTGTCCGAAGCTCGCCGACTCGGCCGCGACCCTGAAGTCGCAGGCCATCGACAGCTCGGAGCCTCCGCCGAGCGCCAGCGAGTTCACCGCCGCGATCGTGACCTTGCCCGACTGCTCCATCCGGCGCAGCACCCCGTGGCCGCCGTCCAGGAGCTCCTTGCCCGCGGCGGGGTCGGTCATCTTCGTGAACTCCTTGATGTCCGCGCCGGCGCAGAAGACGGCGAAGTTCGACGATGCGAAGACGACCGCCCGGACCGCGTCCCGGGACTCGATCTCATCCCACACCGCGGTGACGTCGCGGATCATTTGCGGCGAGATCGGGTTCGTTGGCGGGCGGTTGAGCCAGACGATCGCGGTCTCCTCGCGGGTCTCGAGAAGGATGGTCTCCTTCTGATCGAAGTCCTCGTCGGCCCTGGGATAGAAGAAGAACCCCTGGCCTGTCTTCTTGCCCAGCCGGCCCTGGTTGACCAGCCGCCGAAGGAGCAGGGGCGGCGCGAATCCCTCGCCCCACTCGCGCTGCGCGAGCTCGAGACGGTCGAGCATCTCGTCAAGCCCTGCCTCGTCCGCACGGGCCAGCGGCCCTGGCAGAATCCCGGCGCCCATCATCATTCCCAGGTCGACGTCCTTGGTGGTCGACACTCCCTCGTCGACGAGCATCACGGCCTCGACGAAGGCCTTGAGCTGGAAGCGCTCGACGACGGTCATCTCTGCTGTTGCCGCTTCCATGTCAGCCTCCGTGTGTGTAGTAGCCCTGGCCGGTCTTCTGCCCGAGATTGCCGGCCTCCACCAGCTCCTTCATCCGCGGGTGGACGTAGAAGCGCTCGCCGTAGCTTTTCTGCAGGTGCTCGGCCACATGAAGCACGGTGTCGAGGCCCAGCAGGTCCGACAGGAAGAACGGCCCCATCGGGGTCACCTTCGCGTCGGCGATCTCCTTGTCGATCTCCTCCGGGGAACGGCCACTCTCGTCCGCATAGCGCCAGATCTCCGACGCGGCGGAGTTCAGGACCCGGTTGACGACGAAGCCCGGCTCCTCTCCGCAGCGGATCGGGTTCTTGCGGACCTGCATCGCGAAGTTCGCCGCCGCCTGCGCCGTCTCCTCGGAGGTGAATTCGCCCTCGACGACCTCGATCAGCCGCATCACCGACGCCGGGTAGAAGAAGTGAAAGCCGACGACCTGGTCCGGCCGGGTGGTCGCCGAGCCAATCTCGGAGATCGACAAGGCCGACGTGTTCGACGCGAGGATCGCGTGCCCGGGCGTCACCTCGTCGAGCTCTGCGAAGACCGCCTGCTTGATCTCCATGCGCTCGGGCACCGCCTCGACTACGAAGTCGACGTCGCCGAAGCCCTCGTACTCGGTGGTGCCTGTGATCTGGCCCAGGATCTCCTCGCCGCGCGCGTCCGCCTGCTCCTGAGTGATCTTCTCCTTGGCGACCAGGCTCGCGAGCTGGCCCTCGGTTACCTCACGCGCCTTGTTCAGCCCGGCGTCGATGAACTCCTGGTTTACGTCCTTCATCACGACGGGCACGTCGGCGGACGCGATCACCTGAGCGATCTCGCCTCCCATCGTTCCGGCGCCGAGCACGGCGGCCTTGAACACGAACATCAGATTCGATCCTCCAGATGTGTGGTGAGGGGCTTTAGCCCCGAAACTGGCTGGTGCCGTTAGTGATTGTGTATGTGTGTGAGGGGCTTTAGCCCTGAAACTGGTATGTGCCGTTAGTGATTACGGCGCGCGGAAGGCTATAAAGGCTGCGCTCCGGCCGCCGTCACCTCGACCTCGAGCTTGAGGTGGCCCAGCGAGCGGGCGAGCGATCCCCGCATCTGCGATCGGATGAAGAGCCGGTCGGTGAGCTTCGCTAGGGGCCCGCCGCGGCGCAGCCGGTAGTCCAGCCCCTGCGTGACCAACGTCCCGCCCCCTTCGATCTCGAACGTTGTCTCGAGCTCGCCCTCGGTATCGGGGTCCTGGAACGAGATGCGGTGGACCCGCCGCGGCTCGTGCTCGAGAACGCGCTCCGTGACGTCGCCGCGGCCAGCCGGCCCGGAGACCCAGCGAAGTGACCCACCGGTCTCGGGATAGCCGCTCGAGGACTCGACACGCCCGAATCCATCCGACCATGCCGGCCAGCCCTCGGGGTCGAAGTAGTAGTCCCACACCTCCGCGAGCGAGGCGTTGACCGTGACCGATGCCGATACGCGGCTCATCGACCCCGGCTCGAGCCGTCTTCGTAGATCTCGCGCTTGATGAGCGTCACGGACTTGATCACCGAGTCCAGGAACGGCTCCAGCTCTGTGACCAGACGGCGATACTCCTTGCGGCCGGCCGCGGTAATCGAGTAGAAGCGCCGGGTCCTGCGGTCGGGGTGCTCCCACTGCCCCTCGATCAGGCCCCGCGCCTCGAGGTCGCGCAGCAGCGGATAGATGGTGTTCGGGTTGACCGAGATCACGCCGTCCGTGATCCCTTCGATGTCCTCGATCAGCCGGTTGCCATACGCGGGCTCGCGCTCGATCAGGTGCAGGACCAGCAGCGGGAACACGTCGCGACGGCGAACCTCGCCTCCGAAGACATCCATCGCGCCGCCGCCACGGCGTCCGGGCTGACCCGAATCGGCGCGCGACGCCCTGGTGCGGGCAGCACGCGCCGCCGCGGCCACGTGGTGGGAGCCCTTTTCACGCTGCTGAGCCATCCATGGCGACTATACGTGTGACCATCCGCACTTTGATCCGCCGTGGTTCGGGTGTAGCCTCGTCGGGCACGTCTGCAGTGAGAGGCTTTAGCCCCGAAACTGGCATGTGCCGTTAGTGATTCTGTAGTGAGGGGCTTTAGCCCCGAAACTGGCTGGTGCCGTTAGTGGTGTTAAGAAGGGGAGAGATCGAATGGCCAACATGAACATCCAGGACCGCGCGCAGTATGAGCGGCCGGACCTGGGGGCTCCGGACCGTACGCTTCGCGTCACGAGCCGCAGGTCGGTGATCGTCTTCGTGGCTCTCGCGAGCGTCCTACTCGCGGCCCTCGTTTATGCGGTCGCGTGGGGCATCAACGGCTGGCCCCAGGGGCTCGTGCTTGGCGTGATCGTGCTGACGACGATCGGCCTGATGATCGCCGTCAGCCCGACTCGGCGCGGCTAGAAATCCATTACGGCGGCTCCGCCGCCTAACTGCACATGCTGCTGCGGCGACAAAGTCGCCGCTTTACAGCTATTAAGCGACCTCAGCGGCGGCCGGCGCCTGCTCGGACGCCTCAGCAGCGACCTCGGTGTCCTGCTTCGATGTCTCCGGCGCCGGGTCGTCGATGTCCCGTGGCATCAGGACCTCGCGAGCGATCACCAGCCGCTGAATCTGGGACGTGCCCTCATACAGCTGCATGATCTTCGCGTCGCGCATGAGCTTCTCGACTGGGTACTCCTTGATGAAGCCGTAGCCGCCGTAGACCTGGACGGCGTCGACGGTGACCTCCATCGCGGTATCGGCCGCGAACCGCTTGGCGTGTGAGGCGACGAGCGTGTTGCGCTTGCCCTGATCGAGCAGGACCGCGGACTCCCAGGTCAGAAGCCGGGATGCTTCGATCTTGGTTGCCATATCGGCGATCATGAACGCGACCGCCTGGTGCATGGCGATCGGGACGCCGAACTGGACGCGCTCCTTGGAGTACTCGCTCGCGAACTCGAAGGCGGCGCGGGCGATGCCGACGGCCAAGCCGCAGACGCCGGGGCGCGTGCGGTCGAGCGTCTGCATCGCGAGCTTGAACCCGTGGTTCTCCTCGCCGAGCAGGTTCTTGGCGGGAACGACGGTCTCGTTGAAGCTGATCGCGGCGGTGTTGGAGGCCCGCTGGCCGAGCTTGTCCTCCTTCTTGTCGACGATCACGGTGTCGTCCTTGGGGACGACGAACGCCGAGATGCCGCGGTGGCCC
>VAYL01000060.1:8359-16252 GCA_005884305.1 Actinomycetota bacterium | reverse complement strand
TACCTCGGGGCCGAGGTTGTGCACCACGGCGGGCCCAGCCACGTGCGAACCGACGTGATCCCCGTTCTGAGCACGAACTTCAAGGTGCGCCGACCGCCGGGGCCGTTCCATCTGGCCGATGAACAGGGGCTCGCGCCCTACTTCGTTCTGTGGCGCTTCGAGGCGATGCATGCCGTTCGCGTCCGTCTGCGCGACCTCAAAGGGAACAGGGTGCTGAGCGAGCGCTCGGCGCTGCTGTTACGGGCCGGCCAGTGATCGCCGCCGTCATCTTCGACCTCGACGGCGTGCTCGTCGACTCCGAGTCCGTGTGGGACTCGGTACGCGAGCAGCTCACCCGCGAGTCGGGCGGGCGCTGGCACGACCACGCGCAGCGGGACATGATGGGCATGAGCTCGCTCGAATGGTCGCGATACATGCACGAGACGATGGGCGTGCCGATGCCGCCGGATGAGATCTCCCGCCTGGTCGTGGCGCGGCTCGAGGATCGCTACCGGCGTGACCTTCCGCTCCTGCCGGGCGCGGTGGAGACCGTGCGCGACCTGGCCGGCGCCTGGCCCCTCGGGCTCGCGTCGTCGTCGAACCGGCCGATCATCGATCTGGTTCTCGATCTCACGAGCCTGACCGACTGCTTCGCAGCCACCGTGTCATCGGAGGAGGTGGAGCGCGGAAAGCCCGCGCCCGACGTCTACCTCGAGGCGGCGCGCAGGCTCGACGTCGAGCCCGCTGCCTGCGCCGCGATCGAGGACTCGACCAACGGCATCAGAGCAGGCAAGGCGGCGGGGATGCTCGTTGCGGTCGTGCCGCGACCGGACTTCCCGCCCGCGCACGACGCCCTCGAGCTCGCCGACGTCGTGCTCGACTCGCTGGTCGAGCTGCCGGCAGCGCTCGACCGCCTGCGGTAGAGCGGTGGGCTTACGCCAGCGCCGGCTCGAGCTCGGACTCGAGGCGCCGCTTCGGCATGGCGCCGATCACGCGCTTTGCCTCGGCGCCGTCCTTGAACAGGATCAGCGTCGGAATCGAGAGAACCTCGTACTTCGCCGCCGTTTGCTGGTTCTCGTCGGTGTTCAGGCTGACGATCCGCAGGTCATCGCGCTCGGCCGCCATCTCCTCGAGAATCGGATGGACGACGCGGCACGGACCGCACCAGGGGGCCCAGAAGTCGACCAGCACGGGATGCTCGGAGTCGAGCACCTCGGACTGGAAGGTTCCATCGGTCACGTCGGGAAGCTTCCCAGTCACCTTGTCTCTCCTGATCGATCGCCGTTCATCTCGGTCACCGGCGGCGGTTGGTCCGCCAATGCTTTACAAAATATAGTACCTCCCGGCCACGGGCGGCCGGGCCGCGGAAGCATATGTAGATCGGTGCCGAGCAGGTCGCACCTCAGCGGCCCCGCAGCCGCATCGCCGGGACGCGCCACGCGGCCTCGAGGACGATCCCGCCGCTCATCTTCGACTCGCCTACTCGCCGGTCGTGAAAGACAATCGGGACCTCGATGACGCGGAACCCGGCCTTGATGGCCCGGAACGTGGTCTCGACCTGAAACGCGTACCCCAGCGAGGCGAGCGATTCCAGGTCGATCGCCTCCAGGACCGTCCGGCGAAAGACCTTGAAGCCGCCGGTGAGGTCATGGACGTCGATGCCGAGCGCTGCCCTGGCATAGGCGCTGCCCCAGCGGCTTACCGCGCGGCGGGTCGGGCCCCAGTCGCTCACCCTGCCGCCGTTGACGTAGCGCGAGCCCAGCACCAGGTCGGCGTCCTCGGCCGCTTCTAGCAGGCGCGGAAGGTCGTGCGGGTCATGCGAGAAGTCGGCGTCCATCTGCGCAACGATCTCGGCGCCGCCGCCCAGCGCCTCGTGAAATCCGGCGACGTAGGCGGGGCCCAACCCCTCCTTGCTGGCGCGGTGCAGGACCGCGACGTCGTCGTGCGCCGCCGTGAGCCGGTCCGCGATCTCCCCCGTCCCGTCGGGCGAGCCGTCATCGACGATCAGCAGCCGGCGCGATGGCGGCAGGGCGTCGAGCGCAGCGTCGACGATTGCCTCCAAGTTCGCCGATTCGTTGTAGGTCGGGATGACGAGCCAGACCCGGGCACCCATCACCAACGACACCAGCCAGTTTCGGGGCTAAGGCCCCTCACCTCTAACCACCAACGACACCAGCCAGTTTCGGGGCTAAGGCCCCTCACCTCTAACCACCAACGACACCAGCCAGTTTCGGGGCTAAAGCCCCTCACCTCAAGCCATTGCACCGCCTGGATGCTATTCGTCGCTTCTGGTCTCAATAGGTTTGGGGCCATGCGAAACGCGGAGATCGCCGACGCGATGAGCGAGCTCGCCACGCTGTACGAGCTGGACGGCGCGATCCGCTACCGCGTGCTGGCGTATCGCGAGGCCGCGCGCGTGATCCGGCAGAGCCCGGTCTCGGTGGCAGAGCTCGCGCAGGCGGGCCGCGCGACTGAGCTTCCCGGAATCGGCAAGACGCTCGAGGAGAAGATCGTCACCCTCGTCGAGACGGGGGAGATCCCGTCGGCCGCGAAGCTCAAGCGAAAGTTCCCGGTGTCGCTGGTGGAGGTCACGCGGGTACCGGGCGTGGGAGCGAAGACCGCGCGGCGACTCTACGACGAGCTCGGCGTCTCCAACCTCGATGAGCTCCGAGCCGCAGCCGAGGCCGAGAAGATCCGCGGGCTGAAGGGCCTGGGCCCGAAGGTCGAGGAGAATGTGGTCGCCGCCCTGGGAAAGCTCAAAGACTCCGGTCCTGCGGAGCGGTTGCTGCTCTCCGAGGTCCTGCCGATCGCCGAGCGGATCGCAGCGGACCTGCGCGAGCACCCGGCGAGCGATGCCGTCGAGGTCGCCGGTTCGGCCCGTCGCCGCGCGGAGACGTGCCACGACATCGACATCATCGCCACAGCCAGCGAGCCGGTCGAGCTCGCGCAGGCGCTGCTCGACCACCCGCTCGCGGCCGCGAAGGGCTCGGCGCGGGACAGCGGCGCCCGGATCACGACTCACAACGGCGTCGCGGTGGATCTGCGGATCGTGGCGCCCGACGCCTACGGCAACCTGCTGCAGCACTTCACCGGCTCCGCGGAGCACAACATCGAACTTCGCGAGCGGGCCGTCGCGATGGGCCTCTCCGTCTCTGAGCACGGCATCGCCGACAACGAGTCCGGTGAGGTCGCCCGGTACGCGACCGAGGCGGAGGTCTACCGGCGGATCGGGCTCGACTACATCGAGCCCGAGCTACGCGAGGCGAACGGCGAGATCCGCGCGGCCGCGGAGGGAGAGCTGCCGGAACTCGTCACGCTCGACGACATCCGCGGCGACCTGCACTGCCACACGACGATCTCGGACGGGCGGAACAGCCTCGAGGATATGGCGGAGGCGGCGCGCGGCCGCGGGTACGCCTACCTCGCCGTCACCGACCACTCGGCGAGCCACGGCTTCGGCAACCACGTCACGCCTGAGCGGCTGGAGCAGCGGATCGAGGAGGTGCGCGACCTCAACGCCGGGATGCGCGGATTCCGGGTGGTCGCCGGGTCGGAGGTGAACGTCATGCCCGACGGGTCACTGGACTACGAGGAGGATCTCCTCCGCGAGCTCGACTGGGTGATGGCGAGCGTCCACACATCGTTCAAGATCTCGGAGCGTGAGATGACCGAGCGGATCATCACCGCGATCGAGAACCCGCTCGTCGACTGTATCGGCCACCTGACTGGGCGGCTCATCAACCGCCGCGAGCCCTACGACGTCGACGTCGAGCGCGTGGCGGAAGCCGCGGCGCGCACCGGGACGATGCTGGAGATCAACGGCAACCCCAATCGCCGCGACCTGTCGGAGCGCCACGCGCGGCTCGCGGCGGAGGCCGGGGTGATGATCTGCGTCAACACCGACGCCCACGGCACGGACACGCTGAGCAACATCGTGTACGGCCTGGCGACGGCCCGCCGGGCGTGGCTGACCGCGGACCAGGTCGCGAACACCCGCCCTTGGCGCGAGTTCGCTCGCCTTCGAAAGCGGGCTCAGGCCGGTCGAGCAGCCTGACCGAGTAGGTCGCTGACGACCCGGTTTATGTGACAAACCTGTACTTGAGGTGCGCGACGCCGGGCGCCTCGACGGCCCGGACCTGCTCGAGCTCGACGTCCGCGTCCCCGAGGTTGACGGGCACGAGACGCCGGCCCGGCGCGAGCACGGAATGGGCAGCCTGCTGGACTCGCTCGGACAGTGGCTCCAGAGCAGTCGGTCCGACGGCGGCTGAGCGGCCAACCGGCGGCCGCCTCCCAGGAACCGGCCACGAACGGCCAGCCGGAGATGCTTCGCTAAGATAATTAGCGATGGCAACTAAGCTTGAGGCCCGCGATCTGAGCGAGCTGGCTGCTCACCTTCGCCTCGTGATTACGAGGACGGCGCGTCGGCTCCGGCAGGAGGCCGGCACCGATCTCGGGCCGTCGCAGACGGCGGCTCTTGCGACGATCGAGCGACACGGCCCGCTCACGCCGACTGAGCTCGCGCGGATGGAGCGCATCCAGCGTCCCACGGCCACGCGCATCGTCGCGCGGCTCGAGGAGGCCGGACTGGTCGAGCGGGTAGCCGATCCCGTGGATGGCCGCTCATTCACCGTCAGCGCCAACGCCGAGGGCCGGGCCTTGATGAAGAAGCTTCGGACGCGGAAGAACGCCTACATGGCCCGCCGCCTGCGCGGCTTGGATCCCGACGAGCTCGCGACGCTGGATCGCGCCGCCGCGATCCTCGAGGACCTGTTGGAGGGCGAGCGCCGGTGAGCGCTGCCCTGCGCCGATCCTTCACATCCCTCTCGGTTCCGAACTACCGCCGCTACTTCGCCGGCCAACTGGTCTCGCTGTCCGGCAACTGGATGCAGATCGTGGCCGAGATGTGGCTGATCCTCTCTCTGACCGGGAGCGGAGTCGCGGTCGGTGTCACCTCGGCGCTCCAGTTCCTGCCCTTCCTCCTCTTCGGCGCATTCGGCGGTCTGCTCGCCGACCGGCTTCCCAAGCGTTCGCTGCTGATCGTCACCCAGACGCTCATGGCCCTCCCGGCTCTGATCCTGTGGGCGATCACGGCCGCCGGCACGGTCGAGCCCTGGATGGTCTGGGCGCTGGTCTTCGCGCGAGGCTCGGTCAACGCCGTCGACAACCCGACGCGCCAGAGCTTCGCGATCGAGATGGTCGGCGCCGACCGGCTCGTCAACGCGGTCAGCCTCAACAACGCACTGGTCCACTCGGCCCGCATCGTGGGGCCGGCGGCCGCGGGACTAGTCATCGCCACGCTCGGGGTCGGCCCATGCTTCCTGCTGAACGCCCTCTCGTTCGGCGCCATGATCGTCGCGCTGCGATCGATGGAGCCCGGCGAGCTGCGGCCCGCGCCGATCGCCACTCGGGGTCGAGGGGCGGTGCGCGCGGCTCTCGGGTACGTGGTCCGGACGCCGGCGCTCGCGATCCCGCTCGCGATGATGGCCGTGGTCGGGACCCTGGGCTACAACTTCCAGGTCATCCTTCCGCTGCTCGCGCGGTTCAGCTTCGACGGTGGCGCCGCGACCTACACGGCGCTCGCAGTCGCGATGGGCGCGGGCTCGGTGGCCGGCGCGCTCGTCGCCGGCGCGCGGGGCAGAGTGGGCCCCGGGATCCTCGTGGCCGCGGCGTTCGGATTCGGGGCGATCGCCCTGATCGCGGCGGTGGCGCCGTCGGTCCCGCTCGAGATGGCAGCGCTCGTCCCTCTCGGCGCCGCCAGCGTGACCTTCGCGGCCGGGATCAACTCGTCCCTCCAGCTCGAGGCGGATCCCCCGATGCGCGGCCGCGTGATGGCGCTCTACTCGATCGTGTTCATGGGTTCCACCCCGATCGGCGGGCCTATCGCGGGCTGGCTCAGCCAGACGATCGATCCGCGGGCGGCGCTGGTGATGACGGGCGCCGCCGCTCTCATCGCCGCCGTCGGCGCCCGCGCTGCCTTCAGCCGGCTGCCGGAGGTGGAGGCGGTGGATGACCCGCAGGCATGCGGTCCCGTCCCAGCCCGGGCGTCCTGATCAGCTTCACCGGCGCAAAAGCCGAGCCCGGCTCGACGTAGAAGCGCACGCCGTCGCGCTGCTCGATCGCGGTCACCGCGCGCTCCCTCCCACGCCACGCGAGCGCGTTGAGGATGGCGAACCCGGCACCGACCCCCGTCACCTGCGGCCAGATCCACGCGAGGGCGCCGGCGCCGATCGCGAACGCACCGATCGGCCACAGGCGCTGAAAGGCGATCCGCCCTGCGCTTTCCGTGGGCAAGGCCGTCTGGGTCTGGGCGCCGGCGAGTGTTCGGGACATCGCACCCGCCGCGCGGCTCGGGCTGCCGAGAAAGATCCCGATCAATGCCGCGATGATCCACCATCCGGCCGAAAAGTAGACCGTCGAGTAGGCGGTGTTCTGGTTCGCCGCGACGACCGTGAGGAGCCCGAGCACCGAGCCGGCGCCGCCGATGAGGAGGACCGTCAGCCGCAGGAGGTCGACGAAGAGCATCAGTCCCGCGGATCCCCGCCCGAGTGAGCCAGGAGGTGCAAGACCTCGAGGAATCCCTCTGGCCCGTCGACCACCGCGTCGGCGCGGTCGGCGAGCTCGGGCGGGCCTTCGTCCGAGGCGACCGCGATGCGAACCGCGGAGCGGAGGGCTCCGGTCGCTACCAGCCGATCCAGTGCGTCGAACGCCGCCAGGTCCCCGCGGTCGTCCCCGCCAAATAGCGCCATCCCGGCATCCGTCTCGGTCAGCAGTCGCTCGACCGCCGTCCCCTTGTCGATTCCGGCCACCGGCCGGATCTCCAAAACCTTCCGCCCCCAGTGTGGGAAGAGACCGGCGCTCTCGGCGGAGCCGGCGATGCGTTCGGCGAACTGCTCGGCCGACGCCTCATCAGCGGCGCCTCGCCAGTGGAGGGCCTGGATCGGCCCCTTGCTCTCGAGTCGCAGACCCGCCGCGCTGACGTCCTCGGCATCGAGGTCCAGAACGAATTCGCGGACGCGCCTCGCGTCATGCGCCACCGATGAATCGAGCTCCTGCTCCGTGGCGTGCGGGCGAAGGAGCTCGAGCCCGTGGTTCCCGGAGTAGACGAGCTCCTCCACCCCCACGATCCAGCGCGCCTCGAGGGCTCGTCGACCCGTGACGCACGCGACCAGCCGGTACTGCCCGGCCAGGGAACGCAGGGCGTCGCGCGTGCCGGCGGGGACGGCGGCATCCTCGGGATCGGGCGCGATCGGTGCGAGCGTCCCGTCGATGTCGAAGAGGAGCGCCGACGCGGCCGGGGCGGCCCGAAGGGGATCGAGCAGCTCCGCCAGCCGCGATCCCGCGCCGGTTGCGTCGCTCACTCGCCGCGCCTCGCCAGGGTCATCGCGGACTAGTATCGCGGCCCGTGCCGCGGCATCGCCTGCTCACGCTTCTAGCGATCGGGACCGCCGGCGGGCTCTTCAGCGGACTGTTCGGAGTCGGCGGCGGCACGATCATCGTCCCGCTCCTGATCCTGTGGCTCGCGTACGGCGAGCGCGAGGCGACGGGAACCAGTCTCCTGGCGATCGTGATCATCGGCACCTACGGGGCCATCGCCCAGTCGCTTTACGGCAACGTCAATCCCGGCAACGCCGCCGTGGTGGGCATTCCCGCGCTGGCGGGGGTGGTCGCCGGGGCCGCGGTTCAGCAGCGGATTCCCGAGCGGCTCGTCGCCCTTCTCTTCGCCGCCCTCCTGGTCGCCACCGCCGCGGAGTTGATCTTCTGATGGAGTACCTGGCGGCAGGGGCGCTCGGCTTTGCGGGCGGCATGCTCGGAGGGCTCGTGGGCGTCGGCGGCGGGGTGCTGTTCGTGCCCGCTCTCGTCGTCTTTCTCGACATGACGCAGGTGAAGGCGGAGTCCACGTCGCTCTTCGCGATC
>VAYL01000060.1:6581-8339 GCA_005884305.1 Actinomycetota bacterium | reverse complement strand
GAACGTCCGTGTGCGCGACGGGCTCGTGCTGGGCGCATTCGGGCTGGCAGGCGTTGCCGGTGGGGTTGCCATCTCAAATGCCGTCTCCGGCCGCGCGCTGGAGCTCATGTTCGCCGCCCTCGCACTGGTGATCGCAGCGCAGCTGGTGCGCCGGGCGCTGAAGCCGCCAGCCGCTAGAGCCCGTGCTCCAGGGCGCCCTTGACCGAGGCGTCCAGAGCGTTCAGCCGGTAGAGAGCGAGGGCCTCGGCCGAATCGAACCCCCGGCCCGATGAGCCCCCGCGCGCGTCCGGGCCATGGTGGGACAGGACGCAGTTGAGGAGCGGCAGTCGGCGCTCCGCCGGCAGGTCCGCCCCGGCGATGAGCTGCGCCCCGATCGCGAGGTGGCCGAGCATCCTGCCCTCGTCGCTCAGCTCGAAGCGCGCGCCGTAAGTGAACTCCCGCGCCTTGCCCACGTCGTGGAGCAGCGCGGCGGCCATCAGCAGGTCGGAATCCAAGCGCGGGTGAAGCTGGCAGAGCTCGCCGACGAGAGTGCCGACCGACACGGTGTGCTCGAGCAGCCCACCGAGGTAGGCGTGATGGCCGACGCGCGTGCAGGGCGCGCGCCTGAAGTCCTCCGCCACCGGGCCGCCGAGCAGCAGGCGCTCGACCGGACGGCGAAGCGATGGGTCGTGGATCTCCCGCGTCAGATGTTCGAGGAAACCTTCGAGCTCCTCCGCCGACCGATAGGCCGCCGGCAGGAACTCTCCCGGATCGAACGTCCCCGGCTCGAGACGCTCGACGTCGTCGAGCTCGGCGACCATCTCGCCGCGAAACCGCTCCACGCGGCCACGTACCCGCACCGCGTCGCCGCTCTCGAAGCGAAGCCCGATCCGGTCGGCCTCGCGGAACACGCGCGCCGGAAGGGTGCCGGTGCGGTCCCGCAGCTCGAGCGACAGGTACGAGCCCCCGTTTCGCGCGGTCAACCGGTCCTTTCGCAGACAGCCGAATCGGCCGTCGAAGCTATGACCCGGCCGCAGCTCCGCGATGGTCGCGATGCGCTCGGGAGCGGTCTGGGCAGTGGCGGCCTCCATGCGTCGATGGTGACCCCGCGGCCGGACACCAACCCGCCCGACGCGATGCCGCGCGGCAGCGAATAGGCTCGCGATATGGATCCGGTTCAGTGGGAAGGAGACGTTCCCGAGCTCCGATCACCGACGCTGGTGTGCGCGTTCGCCGGGTGGAACGACGCCGCCAGCGCCGCGACCGCCGCGCTGGAGGCGGTGGCGGCATCGCTCGATTCCGAGGTCGTGGCCAGAATCGACCCGGAGGAGTTCTACGACTTCCAGGTCAACCGCCCGACGATCCGCTTGGTCGAGGGCGAGACGCGCCACATCGACTGGCCGGCGAACACGCTGCTGTCCGTGCGCGTCCCAACCGCGGAGCGGGACCTCGTTCTGCTGAGTGGCGTCGAGCCGAATGTCCGTTGGCGCACCTTCGCCGAGGCGATCGTGGGAGCGGCCGAGCGCCTTGGTGTTCAGATGGTCGTCTCCCTCGGCGCCTTGATGGCGGACGTCGCCCATACCCGGGCCGTGCCGATCACTGGCCTCGCCTCAGACCCCGAGCTGGTCGAGCAGCTCGGCATGAGCCGCTCGAGCTACGAGGGCCCGACCGGAATCGTCGGCGTGGTCCATGACGCCTGCCGCCGCCAGGGAATGACCTCGGCGAGCCTATGGGCCGCCGTGCCGCACTACGTCGCCGCGGTGCCGAACCCGAAGGCCG
>VAYL01000060.1:0-6560 GCA_005884305.1 Actinomycetota bacterium | reverse complement strand
CTCGAGGACGCCACCGAGCGGTTCACCGAGCAGGTCGACGAGGCGGTCGCCGCCAACCCCGAGATCGAGGAGCTCGTGCGCAACCTCGAGGCATCGCAGGAGGAGGACTACGAGGTCACGCAGGACATGCCGTCCGGCGACGACATCGCGAACGAGTTTCAGCGCTTCCTGCGCCAGCGTGGCCGCGACAAGAACTAAGCCTCGGATGCCGGGCAGATAAGGCGGTAGTCACACCAGGAGCAGATCTCATACGAGGGGCGCGGCTCGAAGTCCTGGCCCTCGATCCCGGCGCCAACCTCGAGCACAGTGCGCTCAACCCGCTCGGCGTCGTCCGGTGCGGCGGGCACCGTGACTCGCTCGTCGTCCAGCACGTACCAGTAGCTGGCCGCGTCCGACTCGACCTGCCACGCCGAGCGCGCCGCGAGCCGGTACAGGGCGAGCTGCACGCCGTCGTCGTGGCGGCCGCCTGCCTCGCCGGTCTTGTAGTCGATGAGCTCGTAGCTGCCGTCCTCGCGCTGGTCGACGCGGTCGACGCGGCCGCGTAGCTGGTGGTCGCCGATCGCGAACGAGAACCCACGCTCCAGCCACACCGGTCGCGACTGCGCCTGTCGCTGCCGCTCGTGGTAGCGGGCGAGCGCGGCGACAGCCCGATCCCGGTACTGGAGCTCGTCGTCGGAGGAGCCGAAGCCCGTCCGCCGCCAGCCGGCCTCGAACAGGAAGAGGAGCCGGTCGAGGCTGCCGGGCGGCCCGGAGGCGGTTGGCGAGAAGCCGGGTGCACCGGCCGCCTCCCCTCGCAGGACCTCCGTGTGGAAGCGCTGCAAGACCTGGTGGATCAGGATCCCGAACCGCTGGTTGATGGTCGGCTCGCGCGGGATCGCGAAGACGCGTGCGAACTTGTACTTCAGGGGGCAGGTCCGGTAGAGGTCGATGTCGGAGGCCGACAGCGCGAGACCGTTCCCGCGACGCGGGATGAACTGCTCGAGCGAGGGTTCGCGGCGGGCCGCCACGAGCTCGCGCCTAGCCGCAACGTCGCGCTCCTCAGAAACCACGTATTCGTCGAGCGTCGAGGCCTCGAGGGCCGCCCGCTGTTCCGCCGAGGCGGCACGGCCCAGGAGCTCGTTGAGCGCGGAGATCGTTTCCGCGGCGGGCTCGCTGCCAGGCCGCTGAACGAGCGCCGCGAGCTTGATCAGCTCCAGGTACCGCGCCACGGCCTGCGTCACGTCCTCCGCGGTGTCGAGGCGCATCTCCGAGAGTGCGGAACCCGCTCGCCACGAAGCCTCGAGCACCTCGTCGCGAAGCATCCGGTAGGTCGAGTGGAGCCCCTCGGCCGGTCCGAAGAGCTCCTCCTCGTGGATCTCCTCGTCGGCCCCGAGCGCGTCCCGCGCCGCCTCGTAGAAGGGCGACGGCGAGACCTGTCCCTCGGCGCTCTGCGCCGGCCAGGACATGACGAGGCCTCGCCTCGGCCGCGTCATCCCCAGATACGCGAGGCGCGCACGGGCGGCCCTCGTGGCGTCCTCGCTGGAGTCCGTGGCGGCGTCGTCCGGCATCAAGCTGCGCGGCAGCCACGCCGCCGCAGAGTCACGCGCAGTGATCGCGCCGCGGTGCAGGCCGAGGAGATAGACGTGCTCGAACTCGAGGCCCTTCACCTGCTCGGGCTCCGCGAGCACCACGGTCCCGGCGGACGCGGTCGCCGCGTCGTCGGGATCCAGCTCGCCGGCGTCCGCGACCGCGGTCAGGTGTCTCACGAAGTCACGCACCGATCCGCGGGGCTCGCGGCGCGTCCACGCCGCGGCCAGCTCGGACAGGCGGGAGAGGCTCTGAAGGCGCTCGGCGGCCTCCGGCGTCGCGACAAAGAGACGGTGGCGTCGCAGACCGATGCGCTCGATCAGGCGGCGCACGAAGACATCGGCGCGCATCTCCTCCATGGCTGCGGAGGCGGACCGCTGAAGCTTCAGGAACGCCTTGATGCGGTCGCGCGCCTCGGGAGGCAGCTGAGGGCTCTCGAGCGCGGCGTCGAGCGCCGAGATCATGTCGAGCTTGCGTCGCCTCGCGATCGCCGTGCAGCGCGCAAGGTCGATCGAGCGGAGCTCCACCGGCGGGCGCGTGAGCGCTCGGACGACCGCGGCCGAATCCGTTGGGTCCGCCAGCATCCGCAGCCAGGCGAGCACGTCGCGGACCTCCGGGCGCTGGAAGAGCGCCGCATCCCCCGCGAAGCGGAAGGGGACGCTGCGCTCCTCGAGCGCGGCGGCCACCAGGCGCGCTTCGCGCCAGCCCGAGCCGACGATGACG
The DNA here is from genome assembly GCA_005884305.1 of Actinomycetota bacterium. GTDB lineage: Bacteria > Actinomycetota > Thermoleophilia > Solirubrobacterales > 70-9 > AC-56. The sequence goes on along the minus strand of VAYL01000060.1, from coordinate 4,271 downwards.
CACACCGCATCGGGCCGCACCTCGCCCGCCGCGAGCAGGTGCTCGATCTCCCGCGCCGCCGCCTGCGCCTCGGCCCGCTCGCCTGTGCAGCGCCAGAAACGGACCCAGGACTCGCCGCCGCCGGTCTCGGTCTCCATCCGATCCGGGTGCCCGGCCAGTCCGGCCACCGCTCGCGCAGCGCTGGCGACGTCGGCGCCGAAACGCAGGGGACGGTCCAGCACGATGTGCTGCGCCGCGGGGAAGCGCTCCAGGAAAGACGGGCCGGGATCCACGGCCGCCGCTGGCGGGCGCCGAACCGACTGCGCGACGTCACAGGCGCCCACCAGGTTCTCGTGCTCGGCGATCGCATCGACCAAGGCGCGGTGCGCCGCTCCCGCGTCCTCGAGCTCGTCGACCATGACGAACGGAAACCGGACGGCGAGCTCGCGGCGGACATCCAGCCGGTCGCGAAGCAGGCGCTCGAGCTCGATCACGACGTCGCCGCCGTCGAGGCTTCCGCTCTCGCGCAGGATGCGATCGTGGCTCGCGTATCGTCCGCCCCGCGCGATTCGCGCTCCCGCTCCTCGGCCCACGCACGCAGCCGGCCCGGGCTGATCCCCTCGGCCTTCAGCGCGTCGATGCGGCGGAGGAGGCGGGCAAGCAGGCCCGCGGGGTTGCCGCGGATCTCGTGGCGGCGAAGCGAAAGGTCATCGAGGTGATCGAGGAGCAGCGCCAGGCGATCGGCGAGCCGCACGGTCGCGAAGAACGGATCGAGGCCGGCCTGGACGGCGTACTCGCTAAGGAGCCGCTCCGAGATCGTCTCATAAGTTCCGATCCAGAGCTCCTCGTAAGGGGGGGTGATCAGCGCATTGGCCCTCGTGCGCAGCCTCGTCGCGCCAGCCCGCGAGCGGGCCAGGACGAGGACGTTCTGCGGCTGGATCCCGTCAGCGGTCAGGCTCTCGAGCCGCCTGAGAAGAGCCTCGGTCCGTCCGGACCCAGCTGGGCCGGACACAAGCATCGGACCCTCCCGATGGTCAACCACCCGAGCCTGAGGCTCGGTCAGCTCGATTCCGGCTTCTTCCTCCACGGCGCTAAAGGTAGTCGGGGCTAGCATGGTGACGTGGCGCGCAGGCAGACCTCCGATGCGGCGCCGGGCACACCAGAGGCGGGAAGCCTGGTCGGCGCCGACTGGCTCGAGGCGTGCCGGCGCATGGTGGCTGCGCAGCGAGAGCTCTTCTCTCGGGAGCGCGGAATCGCGGCGCGCACCGTCTACGACGGCGTCGGCGAGGGTGGCGACCACAGCCTCGCGATCGACCGCCGGAGCGAGGACATCGTGTTCGCCGAGCTCGAGCACCTGCACGCCGACGGATATGACTTCACCGCGATCTCCGAGGAGCGCGGCGAGGTGGCATTTGGGAGCGCTGGAAACGGCACCGCGGTGATCGTCGATCCGCTCGATGGCTCGCTCAACGCACGCCGCATGCTGCCGTCATTCTCCCTGAGCCTCGCGGTGGCCTCGGGGCCGACGATGGCCGATGTCGAGGTGGCGTTCGTCCACGACTTCGGCTCGGGCGACGAGTACTTCGCCCGGCGCGGCGAGGGCGCGTCCCTCGACGGCGAGGAGCTCCGCGCCCGTGGTCCCGGTTTCGGGCTGGAGGTCGTTGGGATCGAGGGGGCCAAGCCCGAGCGGCTCATCCCGGTTCTCGACGCCTTGCAGGGGAAGGCGTACCGGATGCGCTCGGTCGGCTCGATCGCGATCTCGCTCTGCTACGTGGCCGGCGGGCGCTTCGACGCGATGATGACCGGTCGCGCATCGCGATCGGTCGACGCCGCCGCGGGCCAGTTGATCGCCCGCGAGGCGGGCGCGGAGGTCGCGTTCGCGGGCGATGGGCTCGATGTGGGCCTCGACCTCGACGCCCGCTACCACGTGGCCGCGGCGCTCGATGGTGAGATGCTCGCCACCGTCCTCCAGGCGCAGCGGTTCGCGGAGCGAGCCCCGGAAGGCGAGCGGGTGAGGAAGCAGCCCCAGCGGCCGTCGGGAACGGCCGCGGCTGATTCCGAACCACCGCCGGAGGTGGACGCGTAGCCATGGAGCGCTTCATCGACTGGCGGCTCGCGGAACGGGTGGCCGAGGGTGTCGCGGGAAACGGCGCCTCGCCGGAAGCCTTCTCTCAGGAGGCCGTGGAGTCGGCGTGCGAGGAGGCGCGCGAGTTGGTCTTCGGCTACACGCGCATGACGCCCGAGCGCCCACTGCCCCCACCGGAGGTGGTGGACCGCGCCGAGTGGGTCCGGGTGGGCCTCGGAACGCTGCGCGAGGTCTCCGGAGCGTTCGAGACAAAGGTGGCGAGCGGCATGAAGGCGCCAGGCCCGCTCGGCGGCGTGGCGCGGTCGGTCGCCGGCGCCGCGGCCGGGGCGGAGGCCGGACTCGCCGTCGGCTATGGCGCCCGCAAGGTGTTGGGCCAGTACGACGTCGCGCTCACCGAGTCGGACCGCGCCCCCAGGCTCCTGTTCGTCGGCCCCAATCTGGCGACCACCCACGAGCAGCTCGGCGAGACGCCGGAGGTGTTCCTGCGCTGGATCGCCATCCACGAGACCACGCACGCGGTGCAGTTCACCTCGGTCCCGTGGCTTCGGGAGCACCTGGCGAGCCTGCTCGAGGAGCTGGTCGAGGGCGCGGTGGCCAAGATCGACCGCGCCTCCCTTCAGGGCATGGCGAGGAGGATCTTCAGGACCGATCCCCGGCGCGCGATCAGATCGCTCCTGCAGGGCGACCTCGCGCGGCTTCTCGCCGGTCCCGAGCAGGCCCGGGTGCTCGACCGCCTCCAGGCGGCGATGTCGGTAATCGAGGGTCACGCCGAGCACGTCATGGACGCAGCCGCGGCCGCGGACGAGCCGGGTTACGCCCGACTGAGGGAGCGGCTGGAGCAACGGCGAGCACGGCGCGGCGGCCTGGGCGAGGTGATCTCCAGGCTGCTCGGTATGGAGCTGAAGCTCCGCCAGTACAGGGTGGGGAAGGCGTTCTGTGACGGCATCGCCGCCGACGCGGGCGTCGAGGGGTTGAACCGCGTCTGGACAGGCCCGGATGCGCTCCCGACGAACGAGGAGCTCGAGCGCCCGGAGCGATGGCTCGCGCGTGTGGGCACCCCGGCCGTTGCAAAGGGTGCGTAGCGAGGCACGTAGGGCAGCGCTCGCAGCGCGTTCAGACCATGGGAGAAGGATTCACCGCGTATACCGTGGTCACCCTTCTCTCGGCCCGATTCACAGTCGAGTGCGTGATTGACCGGACATATTCGGGTGAATCACACACTCGATCCGCTTTCCGGCTCCGACCCTCCCCTACTCGCCCTGGGAACGCCTGTGTAAGCGCTTTCGCCGAGAGGGACGTAACCCTCCCTACGCGCGGGTGTACAAACACCTGTTCGTATTGGTAAACTCGAACATCCTTAGAAATAAGGATCGAACTTCAACCCGAAGCGAGGATTCGAAGAAGACATGCCCACCAACGGCAGTACCACCAACACCGCGCAGCGCAAGAGCGCGCCGCGTACGACCCAGACGAGCCGCACGGACGCCCAGAAGATCCGCGAGGGCCTGACCAAGGTCCGCAACGGCAGCGTCTCGTACGTCCGCGAAACGGCCGAGCGCTCCGTCGACGTTCCCGTCGGGGCGGTGCTGAGCGTCGCCGACCGGCTGAATGGCGTCGTCGAGCCGTTCACGAAGCGCGAGACGGCCGAGCGCGAGCTGAAGAGCTTCCGCACCCAGGTCGAGCGCGAGCTCAACAAGCTCGAGCGGCGCGGCGCCCAGTCCCGGCGCAAGGCGCGCACCCGCGCGCGCCAGACCCGGAACCGGGTCCAGCGCCAGGTCAAGCAGCGCCGGCGTCGGTTCGAGACCACGGTCAAGCAGAACCGCGCCCAGGTCGAGAAGGGCCTGAAGCAGGCGCAGACCGCGGTTCAGGAGCGAGTCACGACGCTCGTCTAGCCCCTTAGCCCGGGCCGCCTCGAGAGGTGGTGGTCCGGAGGGTCTGCCCGCACAACTCGCGGGCAGAACAGCAACCTCTCCTCCCCCCGATCGACCGGCCTAAGCGCCGGTCGATCGACGTTCGGAGGGTGTTTGTCACAATGGACGCGGTGCCCACGCCAACGAAGGAACAGATCACCGAGGCCCTGAAGGCCGTTATCGACCCCGAGCTGCGGCGCTCGATCGTCGAGCTCGGCATGGTGCGCTCGGTCCAGATCGCCGATGACGGGCGCGTCGACATCGTGGTCTCGCTGACCACGCCCGGCTGCCCGATC
>VAYL01000131.1:4507-5608 GCA_005884305.1 Actinomycetota bacterium | reverse complement strand
TTCGCGCTTTCTCGTGCGTCTAGGCGGCTGCGGTCCCGTGGATAGAGTCTCAACGCCCAAGCGGTGACTCCTCCCACGACAGCACGCCTCACCCGCCTGCAAACCCGCGCCAGGCGGCGTCATCGCTCGCTCGCGTGCCATTCGGGCACGCCACGCTCGCTGCTTCCTTGCCTGGCTTGCTTTTCGGCGGCTCAGTCGCACTGCCGCGAAAGGAGCCACCGCTGATCCTCCTGACAGGCGCGAGCGGGACCGTCGGGCGCGCGCTCCTGCCACTCCTTTTGGCCGCCGGGCACGACGTCCGCGCGCTCGTGCGCGATCCGCGTGGGCTGGGGCGCCATAGGGTCGATGTCCAGATCGCCCTGGGCGACCTCGCGCGCCTCGGGGACCGCCACCTCCAGCGCCAGGCGCTCCGGGGCGTCGACATCGTGATCCATCTGGCTGCCGCGATTCGCGACGAGCCGCACGCCAGGGTCGAGGAGCTGAACGGCCTCGCCACGGCGCGCCTGCTCCGCGCGGCCGAGCGCGCAGAGGTCGATCGATTCGTGTTCTTCTCGGCCCTCGGCGCAACCGAGTTCCAGCGAACGCGGTTCTTCCGCGCCAAGGCGCTTTCGGAGAAGGCGGTGGCCGAGTCGCCGCTTCCGACCACGATCTTCGCCCCCTCGATCGTCTACGACCCCGGCGATCGCTGGGTGCGGCTGATGAAGAGGCTCGCGCTCCTTCCCGCGGTCCCGATCTCGGGCCCGGGGCGGGCGAGGTTCGAGCCGATCTGGGCCCATGACGTGGCACGCTGCGTGGTGACCTCCCTCGAGCGCAAGGAGAAGAAGGCGCGCTACGAGCTGGTCGGGCCGCAGGTGCTGAGCTACGACGAGATCGTCCGGGCCGTCGCGCGAGCCAGCCACAGGCAGCGGCCGCTCATCCACGTCCCACTGGGCCTCGTCCACCTGACGCTGGTCACGCTGCGGCGAATCTTCGGGGAGGCCGTGTTCGCCACGTGGGAGGAGGCGGAGCTGATGGAGGTCTCGATGGTCGGCGAGCGCGGAACGGCGGACGTGGAGGCGCTGGGCGTGGAACCGCTGCCGGTCGCGGCGGTCCTGGGCGCCT
>VAYL01000131.1:0-4250 GCA_005884305.1 Actinomycetota bacterium | reverse complement strand
CATGGCGATGCGCCCCCGCTCGAGCACGTATCCGCGTGCCGCGATGTCCAGGGCGTAGTTGGCGTTCTGCTCGACGAGCAGGATCGTCGTGCCGTCGCGGTTGATCTCGCGGATCGTCTCGTAGATGCGTTCGACGAGGATCGGGGCGAGCCCCATGGAGGGCTCGTCGAGCATCAACAGCTTCGGCCGAGCCATGAGGGCCCGTCCGATCGCGAGCATCTGCTGCTCGCCGCCGGACATCATTCCCGCCTTCTGCCGGTGGCGCTCCTTGAGGCGCGGGAACAACGAATAGACGCGCTCGAGGTCCTGGGCGATCTCGGGGCCGCGCCGGCGGTGGGCGCCGAGGTCGAGGTTCTCGCGAACTGTCATGCGGGGAAACACATGCCGGCCCTCCGGCGCCAGCGCGACGCCCCTCGCGACGATGTCCTGCGCCGGAGCGCGCGTGATTTCCTGGCCGACAAAGCGGATCGTGCCGGAGCTGGCCGGCGTCAGCCCCGAGATCGACCGGAGCGTCGTGGATTTGCCCGCGCCGTTGGATCCGATCAGCGTGACGACCTCCCCCTCCTCGACGGTCAGCGAAACGCCCCTCAGCGCCTCGATCGTGCCGTAATGGGCACGAAGTTCGTCGACTTCCAGGAGCGGCATCAGCTCTCCTCCTGGCGGCCCAGGTATGCCTCGACCACGCGCGCGTTGTCGCGAATCTCGGCCGGCGGGCCCTGGGCGATCCGCTCGCCGAGGTCGAGCACGGTTATGCGCTCCGAGATCCCCATAACGACCCGCATGTCGTGCTCGATCAGGAGGATCGTGAGGCCGAGGTCGTCGCGCAGCTTGCGCATGAAGTCCGTGAGCCGGTCCGACTCCTGGGGGTTCATGCCAGCGGTTGGCTCGTCGAGGAGGAGGAGCGTTGGATCGGAGGCGAGCGCCCGCGCGATCTCCACCCTGCGCTGATCGCCGTAGGACAGGTTGCCCGCCAGCTGGTCGAACTGGGAGTGCTCCAGGCCGACATAGTCGAGGATCTCCCGAGAGCGCTCGCGGGCGGCCCGCTCCTCGCGGCGCACGCCCGGCGGCCGAAAGATCGAGCCCCACACGCCCGCCTTCATCCGCGCGTGGCGCCCGACAACGACGTTCTCAACTGCCGTCATCGCCCGGAAGAGCCGGATGTTCTGGAACGTGCGGGCGACGCCGAGCGAGGTGATGATGTCCGGCCGCTTGGCCGTGATGTCGCGATCTTGGAGGTAGATGCGGCCGGCGCTCGGGTGATAGAGCCCGGTGAGCATGTTGAAGAGCGTCGTCTTGCCGGCACCATTCGGCCCGATGATCGACACGATCGATTTGGTGGGGACGTCGATCGAGACGTCGCTGACCGCGACGAGTCCCCCGAACTCCTTCGTGACCTGATCCGCGCGCATGATCGGCGCGGCCTTGGCGGGGGCCGCGGGAGCCGTGGGGGCAGCCTCGGCCGCGCTCACGTCGGCTCCTTGAGCATCGCTTGGTCACGATCGATCTCCTGCGTGAGCTCCAGTTTTCGCCTGCGCTCGGGGAAGAGACCCTGGGGCCGGAGCACCATGACGAGCACGAGAAGGAACCCGAAGATCCCGAACGAGAGGTCGGTGAGGCTGAAGTTCAGCCCGAACGTGCCGGGGAGGCTGTTGAAGACATCCGGGATGAAATAGAAGTTGATGTAGGACAGGAGCAGGGCGCCCAGCACCGCCCCCCAGATCGATCCCAGTCCACCGACGATGATCATCGCGAGAACGAAGATCGAGAACGAGAAGGCGAACTGGCTGGCATTCACCGTCGTGTAGTAGGCGCCCAAGAACGCTCCCGACATCCCGCCGAACGTGGCACCGATCGAGTACGCGAGGAGCTTCGTGCGGACCGCCGGGATTCCCATCGAGACCGCGGCGACCTCGTCCTCGCGAAGTGCGACCCAGGCGCGGCCCAGGCGCGAATCACGCAACCGGATGTTCACGAACAGGACGAGCAGCAGGATCGCGAAGATCAGCCAGTACCACGCCCGCAGGTTCAGGAGCTGGAACTTCCCGATTCCAGGGAAGTACGGGAGGTCGAGCGCCGGGATGCCGAGGTTGCCGGCTGTGAGGGTCATGCCAGGGTCCGAGGGGGTTCCGTTCCCCCCGGTGAGGTGGATATCCGTTCCGTTGACGGCGATCGTGCCGATGATCTCCCCGAACGCGAGTGTGACGATCGCGATGTAGTCGCCCCGCAGGCGAAGCGTGGGTAACCCGATGATCGCGCCGAAGACCGCGCAGATCAGCGCCGCGCTCAGCAGGACCAGCAGGAAGTTGAAATGGATCCCCGGCACCGTGGATAGGGCCGAGGACAGAATGTGGACGTGGGCCTTGTAGAAGAAACCCGACGCGAACCACCCCATGCTGTAGGCGCCGAGCGTATCCCAGATCCAGAAGGCCCGCAAATCCGACGACGATGTTCAACCCGAGCGCCATGACGACAAAGGCGAGCGCCTTGATCGTCGCGTCAATGAATCCGCTCGTCTCCCCGAAGGCGAAGGGCAGCAAGATCCCGATCGCGATGAGGATCGCGGCCAGCGCCCGGGGCCACCACGGCGGCAGCCGCTCGAGGACTGCGTCGCGCCATTCGGTCAGCTGGGCGATGAGCTCGCTCATCCTGCCTCCCGGGTCTCCTCACCAATGAGCCCATGCGGTCGCAGAACCATGATCAGGATCAGGTAGGCGAATACCACCGCTCCCGTCCACTCGGGTCCGAACCGCGCGTCGGAGAACTGCTGGATGATCCCGATGATGAGGCCGCCCAGCACGGCGCCGCGTACGTTCCCGATGCCGCCCATCACCGCGGCCGTGAATGCGATCAGGCCCGCCTCGAAGCCCTGGAAGTACCAGATGGTGGTCTGGTAGAGCGCGTAGACCAGACCGGCGGCGCCCGCCAGCATGCCGCCGAGCAGGAACGTCAGCGAGATCGTTCGATCGACGTTGATGCCCATGAGCCGCGCCGCCTCCGGATCCTGCGCGGTGGCCCGCATCGCACGCCCAGCCCGCGCGCTGGCCAGGAACCAGGTGAGCGCGATGACGAGCGGAATCGTCACGCCGAACGCGAGGACGTCGGCGCGGTGGACGTCGACGCCGGAGATGCTGAACACCACGGCGCCCTGGCGCAGAAGATCATTGACGCCGACCGGCGAGCCCCCGAGCCACAGGAGGCCGACGTTCTGGAGGATGAACGAGAAGCCGACGGCCGTGATGAGCGGGGCTAACTTCGGGGCGTTGCGCAGCGGCCGGTAGCCAACCCGCTCGATCAGGACGTTGAGGCTGCCGCAGACCGCCATCCCGACGATGAGCGTGAGGAAAAGCCCGAAGACGAGTCCGAGGGTCCCGGTGGCGAATCCCAGCCCGATCGTGCCCCAAAAGCCCACGGTCGCGAACGAGCCGATCATGAACACGTCCCCGTGGGCGAAGTTGATCAGCTCGATGATCCCGTAGACCAGCGTGTACCCGATCGCGATGAGGGCCCAGATCATCCCGTTCGAGAGGCCCTGAACCAGGGTCTCACCGAACTGGGTGAGGTTGTGGACGATGATCGGATGGCCTGCCATGACCCCAGCCTGGTAGCCCTTGGTGAGGTCCTTGACCGCGAAATAGACGGGGAGGATCAGCAGCGCGACGATCAGGCCCCATCCGCCCGCGGTCTCGCGGACCCTGGCAAGCGTCCCGGTCCATCCGGCCGGCGTGCTCGCGGTGAGCGACCTAGCTTCCACCTAAGTGCGCCTCCTCGTGGCGGGCGCGAGAGGGGCGCCNNNNCTCGAACCGACCTATCTTCGACTCAACCCGAGGCTGCCGACGCCGGCGGCGTCAGAGTCTTGAGGAACTCTGGGTTACCGCTGGAGTCGACCTTGTACAGGCCGTACGAGGTGAGCGTCGTGTCGCCGTTCTCGTCGAACCCGTACTTGCCGAGGACCGAGTTGCGGTCCTTGGTGGCAAACAGCGCGTCGAGAATCGCCGACTTGTCATTTCCTTGAGACCCCAGGCTCTTGATCGTGTCAAGGCCCAGCTTCATCGCCTCATACCCGTAGATCGCGTACGGGTCGGGGTTGCTTTCCCCATATTTGGCAGCGTATGCCTTCAGGAAATCCTGGCCGCCCGGATAGCTCTTGAGATCGAGCGTGGCGACGGTGCACTGGATCAGCGGAGCGATGTCCGAGGGGACGCCGCCCTCCTTCGCGCCCGTGTACGTGTTCGTGCAGACGCCATCGCCAC
>VAYL01000059.1:10142-15848 GCA_005884305.1 Actinomycetota bacterium | reverse complement strand
AGTACTGGCGAGGTGATCATGATCGTGGTCATCGCCACGGTCCCGGTCGCGCTTCTGACCTTCGCGCTCGGCGCGCGGAAAGCGCTCGATGAGGTCGGCAAGGGTCAGTTCGCGGTGGAATTCGAGAGTGACCTTCCCTCGAAGGTCAGCGACAGCGACGCCGATGCGGCCACGTCCGCAACCCGAGATGCCGAGATCCGCCAGCTGCTGGAGGCAAAGTCCTACCGTCAGGAGGCACGTGGCGAGGACCCGCTCGACGTCGACGCCGAGCTGAAGCGCGTCCTCGAGGAGAAGCCAAAGCAGGCGTCCGGCATCGACCGCCGTCTCGTCGAGGAGGTGCGCCAGCTCGTGGTCGCTCGGAACGAGCGGCGCGCCCGGCAGGGCAAGGAGCCGCTCGACGTCGACGAGGAGGTCGAGCGCCAGCTCCGCGAGTTGGAGAACCTCGGCCAGTAGGCCGCAGGCGCGTCCTGCCAATCGTTAGGATCGCGCCCGATGGCGGACATCGAGACACGCACCATCGAGGTCGAGGACATGCTGCTCCGGCCGGGGACCTACTTCAACCCCCAGACCGAGATCGTCGTGGTGGTCGACGATTCGAGCTCCGTCGACCAGGAGATCTTCAACATGGAGGCGTACGAGGGATCGGACTGGGTGCGGATCTCCGACAACGTCCCGGTCGACGAGGACGGCCTCGACGCGACGCTCGAGGAGTTCCAGACGCACTACTCGGCGAGCTCGGCGGTATCCGACGCCGCGGCCGAGCAGGGCGACGGGACGGAGGACGAGGACGAGGCGGCCGAGCTCGAGCAGGATCCCGGGCGCGAGGACTGATGGCCTCCTACAGCGTCGCCACCCGCGATCAGGCCGCCGACTGGATGGCCGAGTACCCGGCCTTCGGCGAGATGCGCTCCTACACCGGCGCGCTTGATTGCGGCGAGGTCGCCTTCACCTGGCGCCTGATGCCGCCCGAGACCGGGGGCAAGGGCTCATACGGCCATCGCCACAAGGACCAGGAGGAGGTCTACTTCGTCATCCACGGAACGGTCCAGTTCAAGGTGGACGACGACGAATTCGAGGCGGGCCCGCACACCGCGGTCCGGATCTCGACCGACGCCTACCGCTCCGTCCATAACGACGGCCCCGAGGAGGCTGAGCTCATCATCTGCTCGCGCAGGGCGCAAGGGGACGAGGCCGCGTCGGAGAAGACGGACACGGACTTCTGGCCGGCTGACTGACGCCGCGACCGCCGTCGCGCTCCGGGCTTAGGCGAAGGCGAAGACGAGGGCCATCACGGCGTATACCGCCAGGAGCTGGACGCCCTCGAACCACGTCGATTCGCCTTCGTGGGCGACGTAGGCGGCGATCAACGCCGACAGGATGAGAGCGCCGAGCTCGTATCCGTTGAACACGAGTGGCAGCGGGCTGGGCCCCACGAAGAACCCCGCGAGCACGAGCACCGGCGTCACGAACAGTGCGACCTGGGCGCTCGAGCCGATCGCGATATTGACCGAGAGGTCCATTTTGTCCTTGTGCGCCACGAGCACCGCGACCCAGTGCTCGGCCGCGTTGCCGACGATGGCCACCACGATTGCGCCGATGAAGAACTCCGAGAGGCCCAGCGACTCCGAGGCCGCGCTGACGGAGTGCACGAGGATGTCGGACATGCCGCCGACGGCCACGCCGGCGATCGCGAGCATCACGATCGACGTTCGCGTCGACCAGCCCCAGCTTCCCTCCTGCTCGTACTCCGGGTTGAAGACGGCGCGATGGGTGCGAAGCGAGAAGAACAGCCCGGCGATGTATACGAGGATCAGTACGCCCGCGATCAGGCCGGACAGGACCTCAATGCTGTTGTCGAACGCGGGCCTGGTCACGCCGACGGCAGGCAGGCCGTCGCCGTGTACCAGCTGGAAGATCGCCGGCATCGCGAACGCCGCCGCCGCCGCGAGGAGCATCGACGACTGGGCGCTCGCGTTCGTCGCGCTGAATCGTTGCTTCTGCCGACCCAATCCGCCGACCAGCATCGATGCCCCGAGTACCAGCAGGATGTTGCCGATGATCGACCCGATGAGCGTGGCCTTCACCAGCTCGTGCAGGCCGTTGCCAAGGGCGAAAAGGGCAATGATCAGCTCCGGCGCATTGCCGAAGGTGACGTTCAAAAGCCCACCGATGCCCGGGCCCGATCGGGCAGCGAGCTCCTCCGTCGCGCGCCCCATGAGCGCCGCTGTGGGGATGATCCCGAGCGTCGAGCACACGAAGACGACCACGTCGCTCGTCCCGGCGATGTAGAGCACGATCGCCGCGGGGATGAAGGGAACGAGCAGGTACGGCCAACCGTGCGGGCCGAAGAAGAAGCTCGTGTCGAGGCGCGGAGTATGGCTTTCCGGTGCCTGCATCCGTGCAGCCTATTCGCCGCTGTCGCGGGTCACACCTCCAGCAACGTCGCGCCCGGAAGCCGGATTTCCACCACTAGACTCCGCCGCGTGAAGGCGCGCCGCTTCGGCGACACGGACCTCGAGACGTCCGAGATCGGGTTCGGCACGTGGGCCCTCGGCTCAACCTGGTGGGGTGACGTCAGCGAGTCCGACGGCGAGCGGCTCCTCAACGGAGCCCTCGAGCTCGGCATCACCTTCTTCGAGACCGGCGACGCTTACGGCCAGGGCGCGAACGAGGAGCTTGTCGGGCGCGTTCTCGCCCCTCACCGGGACGAGATCCAGCTGTCCACGAAGTTCGGCTATGTGCTCGACTCCGATCGCCAGCAGCACTCCGAGGGCGAGCGGCCCCAGCGATGGGACGGCCCGTTCGTCCGCGAGGCGCTGGAGGGGAGCCTCCGCCGCCTCGGCACCGACCGCGTCGACCTCTACCAGCTCCACAACCCGCGCATGGACGCGGTCGAGTCCGACGACTGCTTCGAGACCCTCGAGGAGCTCCGCTCAGAGGGCAAGATCCGGCATTACGGGGTCGCCCTCGGGCCGGCGATCGGTTGGCGTGACGAAGGGCTCGGCGCAATCGCGACGCGCGACATCGCTTCGGTCCAGACCGTCTACAACCTGCTCGAGCAGGATCCGGGCCGCGATCTGATGGCCGCCGCGGCCGAGTACGGCGTCGGTCTCATCGCCCGAGTCCCGACCTCGTCCGGCCTCCTCGACGACAATCTGACCCCGGACACGAGCTTCGGCCCCGGCGATCACCGGCGCCACCGGCCCCGCGAGTGGCTGATTGAGGGTCTGGAGAAGATCGACCGCATCCGCTTCCTCTGCGAGCCGGACACGGGACGCACCATGGCCCAGGCGGCGCTTCGCTTCATCCTCGCGCAGCCGCAGATGGCGGTTGTGATCCCAACGATCACGAATGAGGCCGAGCTTCGGGAATACGCCGGCGCCGCCGACGTGCCGGAGCTGACACGCGAAGAGCTCGCCCGGGTGGACGAGCTCTACGCGCGCAATTTTGATGTGCAGCCGGTCTCGGCCTAGCTGACCGCTACAGCTGCTGCAGGCACCTCTGGATGTCGCTCTGCGACTTCGCCTGCGCGACGCAGTTCTGGTACGAGGAACTGCCGGCCCCACCGCTCGATCCGGCGCCCGGGACGTTGAAGCCGCCCGTACTGCCCCCGATACCGGGCAGGCCGGGGATTCCGAGCTGCTGCAGAAGCCCTGAAATCGGCTTCGGATTCGACGGCGCCGTGATCGTCTGCGACTGATTCACATCGCTGAGCGTGATCGAGAAGGTGAGGTTCACGTTCGACACCGTCGCGCCGCTTCCGGCGGGCGGCGTGACCTGGAGCGCCAGCGAGAGCTTCCTCAGCAGGTGGTCGCTGGTCCCGGAATAGACGTCGATTGACGCCTGCTTGACCGCGCTCTTGACCTGGTCGAGCTGCTGCGGCGTGATCTGCTGAGTCGTCCCTCCGGCCTGCTGAGAGGCCTTCTGAAGGTCAGAGAGGATCTTCCCGACGTCGGCATCGCCGTGGATGTGGATCGAATCCGTCCCCTCGACGTCGGTCGTGCCCTCATTCGTGACGTTGGTGAGCCACGTGCTGGGGTCGATGCCGAACTGCTCGAAGAAGTTCTGTCCCTTCTGGGCCTGGTTCTGCTGCGCCGCCTGCGCGTAGGCCTGGGCGAACTGCTGGAAGAGCTGGGTGCCCACCTCGTACGCCTGGTTCTGATACTCGACGTACGCGTTGTCCTTGGTGGCGATCACGGACCCGTTGAAGCTGATGCTGGGCCCGCCCTGCGAACCGCTGACATTCGCCGTCAGGTCGAACTGGGGGAAGGCGGTCGGATCGTTCGGGTCGGTCTGGAACGGACCGTTGAGGGAAGCGTTGAAGCTCCCCGACTGCTGTCCCTGCACCGATCCATCAAGGCTGATGTCGAGCTTGCCGCTCGAGATCTTGGTGGGGTTGTTGAAGGTCTCGTCAAGGACCTTTTGCGGGTCCTCGTTGTTGCTGCTGCCCGCCGCCACAGCCTGCGACGACCGCCGGCAGTGGAACTGCGATCGCCAGTACTGCGACCAGGGTTCGGATGCGCGTCAAAGTTGAAACTCCCTCCGGGCTTCTGGACTACGTGAGCGGGCCAGGGTACAGGACGGCGATAAACACCTCTAAAGCCTCGACCCGGCGATAGTCTCAGCCGTTCGTGGAGCCCCCGCGGATCATCCTCTACACGGGCAAGGGCGGAGTCGGCAAGACGAGTGTCGCCGCCGCCACCGCCCGGCAGTGTGCGGCGGGCGGTCTGCGGACCGTCGTCATGTCCACGGATCCCGCCCACAGCCTCTCCGACTCGTTTCGCAAACCACTAGGGGGCGAGCCAACCCGGATCTCGAAGCGGCTCTTCGGGCAGGAGGTCCAGGCCCAGCGCGAGATGGAGGTCCACTGGGGAGCGGTCCAGCGCTGGCTGGGACAGATACTCGCCGATCGTCCGCGGGGGCTCCACGAACGGCTGAGACTATCGCCGGGTCGAGGCTTTAGAGGTGTTTATCGCCGTCCTGTACCCTGGCCCGCTCACGTAGTCCAGAAGCCCGGAGGGAGTTTCAACTTTGACGCGCATCCGAACCCTGGTCGCAGTACTGGCGATCGCAGTTCCACTGCCGGCGGTCGTCGCAGGCTGTGGCGGCGGAAGCAGCAGCAACAACGAGGACCCGCAAAAGGTCCTTGACGAGACCTTCAACAACCCCACCAAGATCTCGAGCTGCCCAACCAGGAGGTGTTCGCCGACGTCCACCGGCTCGTGCAGAACCTGATCGCGATGAACGAGATCCTCCGCGACCGCGCGAGCGCGACGATCCGCCTGGTGATGAACCCCGATCGCATGGTGATCGTCGAAGCGCAGCGGACGTTCACGTACCTGAACCTCTACGGCTACCTCACCGACGCCGTGATCGTGAATCGGGTCTTCCCGGACGAGGTCGACGGGGGGTACTTCGCCGCCTGGCGCGAGCGCCAGCAGGAGCACCTGCAGCTGGTTTCGGAGGGATTCGCACCGGTGCCGATTCTCACCGCCCGCTACTTCGAACAGGAGGTGATCGGCGGCGAGATGCTCGATCGCCTGGCCGACGAGCTGTTCGCGGACCGCGCGCCCGCCGATGTCCTTCACACCGAGCTCGCGCACGACGTTCTCAGCGAGGGCGGGCGCACCGTCCTCCGGTTGAAGATGCCATTCGCAGAGCGCGGCGATGTCGGGCTGAAGAAGGTCGGGGCCGAGCTGGTCGTCA
>VAYL01000059.1:2045-9964 GCA_005884305.1 Actinomycetota bacterium | reverse complement strand
TTCGCTCGAGTGCGTCGAGTGGTGCCCGATCTGCCGGGCGGCGGATGTCCTGCGCGCGACGGCGCCACCCGAGCTCCGCGACCAGTGGCAGGCGGTTCAGCGCGAGGCGCTAATGACGACGCGTGCCTTGATCGACACTTACCTCGAGCGCCTGGATGGAGAGCCGGAGCGCGAGCCGCGCGTGCAGGACATCCCCATCGAATAGGCACCGCGAACGATTCCAGGAAGGGCAAGTGAGGGCGGGCCCGCCGGATTTGCGATCGACTGAGTGATTGGGGGTCATATAGGCCCCGAATCACGCACTCGATGATCGAGTGAAGGATTCGGCCGCATATATCGGCCAAATCACTCACTCGATTGGGATTTCGACGGCTTCGTCGGCGCGGCTCCCCTTTTTTGCCAATCTGAGCGGGTGGCGCCCCGGGTAGCGCCGAGGCGCTCGCCGGTCCGCTTGCAGGCGTGACGAATCTCATGTAGCGCGAATGTGCGCCACGTATCGTTCGTGACGTGGCTGGAGAGGCTTGCCCGAAGTGCGGCACGGAGAATCCCGAGCGGGCGCGATTCTGCATGTCCTGCGGTGCGCCGCTCGCGACCGCGTGCCCCTCGTGCGGCACCGAGAATCCGCCCGGCGCCAAGTTCTGCATCGAGTGTGGGACGCCGCTCGGCGCCGGTGCCGCCTCCACCACCGCAACGGCGCCCCCCTCTCCGGCTGCGGCGGGCCAGGGCAGCGGCCTGTTCGGCGGCCAGCTTCCGGGCGCGGGTGCCGGCTGGGGGCCCGCCGCGTCGCTCCCCGAGGAGCGGCGGAAGGCAACGGTGCTCTTTGCCGACCTCTCCGGATACACGGCCGTAGCCGAGCGGCTCGACCCCGAGGCCGTCAAGTCCTTCGTCGACCGCGCGCTGCGGCGGCTCGGGCAGGAGGTCCTGCGCTACGGGGGCACCGTCGACAAGTACATCGGCGACAACGTGATGGCGGTGTTCGGCGCCCCGGTGGCCCACGAGGACGATCCCGAGCGCGCCGTCCGCGCCGGGCTCGCCATGCAGGCCGCTATGGACGAGATCAACAAGGACATCGAGGCCGCGACCGGCAGCAGATTCCAGCTTCGCGTCGGCGTCAACTCCGGCGAGGTTCTCGCGGGCCAGGTCGGCGACGGGTACACGGTGATCGGCGATGCGGTGAACGTCGCCTCCCGCCTACAGTCCGCCGCCCGGCCCGGGAGCGTGACCATCGGAGAGACGACCCACCGGCTGACCCGCGGCCTCATCGAATACGACGAGCTCGCGCCCCTCAGTCTGAAGGGCAAGGCCGAGCCGGTGCCCGCCTGGGAGGCAGTGCGCCTGCTCGTGTCCGGCACCGCGGCTCGCGGCACCCGTGGGGCTGCGCCGTTGATCGGCCGCGAGGACGAGTCATCGCTTCTCCTCTCCCTGTTCGACCGGGTCGTTCGCGAGGAGCGGCCTCACCTCGTGACCGTCATCGGCCAGGCAGGGGTCGGAAAGACCCGCCTGCTGCGGGAGTTCGCGACCCAGCTCGCCGAGCGCGAGCAGAAGGCCGCGTTCCGCGTCGGGCATTGCCCGGCCTACGGAGCCGGGCTCGCATACTGGGCGCTGGGCGAGATCATCCGCGGCCAGTTCGAGATCGTCGACACCGACGATTCCGAGCTCGCCTGGGCCAAGCTCGCCAATGGCATCCAAGCGGTGAGCTCGGAGCTCGAGACCGACGAGCCGCCGGACCGCCTGGCCGCGACGATCGCCCGCCCACTTGGAATCGAGCCCCCCGCCGAGCTGGCTGCCGCGACCGGGGTGCACGACTCCGATGACCCACAGCAGATCCGCGACCGGCTCTTCTCGGCGGTCCGTTCGCTCGTGGAGGCCGCGAGCAAGCGCTGGCCCGTGGTGATCGCGATCGAGGACATCCACTGGGCCGACGAGGGAATGCTGGACCTGATCGACTACATGGCGCGCTGGATCCGCGGCCCAGCGCTGATCGTCTGCCTGGCGCGGGACGAGCTCCTGGAACGGCGGCCCGCGTGGGGCGGCGGCCGCCGCAACTACACGACGATCGCGCTCGAGCCCCTATCGCAGGGCGAGGCACGTGAACTAGTCACGGCCCTGCTGGCCAACGGCGACTCCTCGAACGGCCACGGCGATCTTGTCCCGCAGGTGGCGCAGCGTTCGGCGGGCAACCCTCTGTTCGTCGAGGAAATGGTGAACCGCATCCGCGAGGAGGGCGGGAAGGACGTCGACACCCTCCCCGAGTCGGTCCACGCGGTGCTCGCCGCCCGCCTCGACTCCCTGTCGGTCCCCGAGCGGCGGGTCCTCCAGCACGCGTCGGTCGTCGGCCAGACGTTCTGGAGCGGATCGATCGCCACAATCGGCGAGGAGGAGGGAATCGACCTGCCGGCGGCGTTGACGGGGCTCGAGGAGAAGGACCTGGTCGTGTCCAGCGCCGGCAGCAGGCTCGCCGGTGAACAGGAGTACGCCTTCAAGCACGTGCTGATCCGCGACGTCGCCTACTCCACGCTGCCGAAGTCGATGCGCGCCCGAAAGCACGCCCAGGTCGCGTCCTTCATCGAGGACCGCGCCGCCGAACGGTCCGAGGGCGTCGTCGCGATGGTCGCCGATCACTACGCGCGCGCGGCAGCACTCGGGGCCGACGCCGACGTCGACCGCGCCGAGCTACGCCAGATCAACGCCAAGGCGCTCTCCGCGCTCGAGTCGGCGGGCGATGCCGCCGCCTCTCTGTACTCGAACCAGGAGGCGATCGGCCACTACGAGACCGCGCTGTCGGTCGGCCGCGAGCTCGAGGCCTCGGGGTCGGATCCCGCAGTTCGGGTGCGCATCGCGGAGAAGCTCGGCGACGTCGCGCTGCGGTTGGGCCGCGTAGATCGCGCGACCGAGGTCTGGGAGGAGTGCCTGGACTTCCACCGGCGCCAGGAGGATCTCTCCCGCGTCGGCGACCTCCACCGGAAGATCGGTGCGGCCCTGTGGCACAAGGGCGATCGCGACGGCTCGATCGAGCACTACCAGAAGGGGATCGATCTCCTGAAGGACGGCCCCCCCTCCCTGGAGCTCGTGCGCCTGTACGAGGAGGCGGCGTCCCTCTACATGCACACGGGCGACAACATGCTCGCGATCTACGCGTCCGAGAAGGCGCTGCGGCTCGCCGAGCGGTTGGGCGAGGCAGCTGCGGCCAGCCGCGCACACGGGATTTTCGGGAGAGTCTTCGGGCGGATCGGCGATTCGGAGCGAGCCCGCCAGAACCTCGAGCGCTCGGTTGAGCTCGCACGCGAATCCGACCCGGGGGAAGCGGTGCGGGCGCTGCTAACACTTGGCTACCACCTGGAGGTGTCGGAGGCGGACTACGGGGGCGCGGGTAGCGCCTACACCGAGGCCCTGGAGCTCGCCGAGCAGACGGGTGACCTCCCCTCGAAGGTCGAGCTCCACGCCGCGCTTGCCCAGCTGGCGGCCCACAGCGGGAACTGGGAGGTCGTGGCGAGCGAAGCCGATGCGTCGGGGCGCCTGGCCGAGCGCGAGGGGCTGACCGGGAAGATGTGCTTCCCGTACATGATGCGCGGCATGCTCCGCTGGCGGGAGGGCTGCTTCGACGACGCGACCGACGAGCTCCGCCGCGCCGCTGAGCTCGCGGAGCAGGTCGGCCGCTCGGAGGTCGCGTTCCAGTCCCATTACTGGCTGGCCGCCGCCCTTCGCCAGCGCGGCGACCACGCCGACGCGGACACCGAGCTGGCGCGGGCACTCGACCTGTGCGAGCGAGCCGGGCTCGTGGCCCAGTCGATCGAGGCGATCTCGGCCCGCGCGGTCAACCTCGCCCTCGCGGGGCGGCTCGATGCCGCCCGTGAGGCCGCGGACGAGGCCGAGCGCCTCGCCGACCGCCTCCGCTACCCCGTCGGCAAGGCCGCGAGCCTCGAGGCCCGGGGAGCGGTGGAGGCAGACCCCGCGGCGGCGAGCGACGCGCTTCGCGAGGCACACGACGCGTGGCAGGAGCTCGGGCGCCCACTCGACGCCGCCCGATGCGAGTACCTGCGCGGCAGGCTGCTGCGCGACTCTGATCCGGGCGAGAGCCGCGACGCCCTCGAGGCCGCCGCCAGCGCCGCGGAGGAGTACGGCGTCGGTCATCTCGCATCGCTCGCCCGCGACCTGATTCCCGCCTGACAGAACACGGGAAACGGCACCAGCCAGTTTCGGGGCTAAAGCCCCTCACCTACAACAACCGGGAAACGGCACCAGCCAGTTTCGGGGCTAAAGCCCCTCACCTAACATCCCGGGAACGGCACCAGACAGTTTCGGGGCTAAAGCCCCTCACCTAACATCCCTGCCGTGCCGCATTTGGTTCGTCCGGACGGGGTGAGAGTCCATTGGGAGGAGCGGGGCTCCGGCCCGCTCGTCGTCCTGCTTCCTTACGCCAACGCCGATCCGGCCGTGTACGACCCGCTCGAGGCAGAGCTGGTACGCGACCACCGGGTCGTCCGATACGACGACAGGGGAACCGGCGATTCCGACCGCACGGGCCCGTTCGATATGAAAACGGGCGCCGACGACCTGGAGGCGGTCCTCGAGGAGGTCGGCGGCCCAGCGGTGGTGGTCGCGCTGGGCGACGCCGTCCATCGCGCGGCTCGGGTGACGGCGCGCAGGCCGGACCTCGTCGACGCGGTCGTCGTCCCGGGCGGCAGTCCCGCGGGACGCAAGCGCCTCGAGGACAGCGAGGCGCTTGTGGCGTCCGATTCGGTCGTCGACGCGTTCCTCAGCATGGGCGCGACGGACTACCGCGGCGCCCTGCGCACCGTCGTCTCGGCGGCCAACCCGCAGATGAGCGAGGAGGAATTGCGCGAGCGGGTCAATCGCCAGGTCGCGTATCAGCCGCAGGAGACCGTCATCGCCAGGTGGCGCGCGTGGGCCGAGGACGACGCGACCGACGCGGGGCGCGCGTGCGGCGACAAGCTGTGGCTCCTTTACTCCGAGGACATGAGCGGCGGCTGGTTTCCCGCCGGCGAGGAGGGCCGCCAGCTCGCGCGCCGCCTGTTCCCCGACGCGCACGTCGAGGAGGTCGACGACGGCATGATCAGCCGGGCCGACCTTACGGGCGGCTTCGTGCGCCGCGTGACCGCGCGCGCTCGCGCGGCCACGACCTAGGCGCATGGCCTCCGTTCAGCGCCCGGACGGCACCGACCTGCACTACGAGACCACCGGCGACGGCCCGACCCTGGTCCTCGTGCCCTATTGGTCCGGTCACCCGGCCGTCTTCGCGGGCTTTCTCGGAAACCTCGCGCGAGACCACCGGGTGGTCACCTGGGACGCTCGTGGCACGGGTGAGTCGACGCGCGCCGGGCCTTATGACATGGCCACCGACTGCGACGACCTCGAGGCGATCGTCGAGCACCTCGGCGGCGCCACGGCCGTCTTCGGCGTCGGGAACGGATGCAATGCCGCGGTTCACGTGGCCGCGCGAAGGCAGGATCTCGTCGCAACCGCATTCGCGTTCGGCGCGGGCCCGTTCTCCCGCTCCGACTTCACCGCCACGGAGGGCATGGTCGGTTCCGAGAGCGTGGTTACAGCGTTCCTGGAGATGCTCCAGCGTGACTACCGGGGCGCCCTGCGAACCGTGCTCTCGGCTACCAATCCGCAGATGTCGGAGGAGGAGCTGCGCGAGCGCATTGACATCCAGGTCGCCTACTGCCCACAGGAGGCGGCGATGACAAGGGTCCGGGAGTGGGCCGATGACGATCCGACGCAGTCGGCCGCCGCGCTCGGCGATCGGTTGTGGATTCTCTCTGCACCGGGCATCGCCGGCCCCTGGCTGCCGTCCCTCGAGGAGCGCCGCCAGATCATCGAACGGACCATGCCCGACGCCCACCTGGAGACGGTCGGCGAGGACGTCGGCCCCGTTTCGCGGCCGGACGTGATCGCCGACACGGTCCGGCGGACGATCGGCGTCGGCGCATAAAAGAAGCGGGGCGCTCGCCCCGCGCCCCGCTTCCGGATGGGAGGTGCCCCGCGGGGTCTCGCTGGGTACGAACCCCCGCAGTCTTTTGGATGTGCACCAAGGTCATCGGCCGGCAATCCGCATGCCTGAAACCGTGATTTCGCGTAAGTGGACGCTTGTCCGACCCGCGGGCCCTTATGCGAATTCTCACGCGAGCGTTATCCCCGCCTTAAAGGCCCTCCCGATGCTGCCCGAGTGCGGCGCGGAACGACAGCAATCGAGCCCGGCCTGGCGCTGCTTCCGCTCCGGATGTTCCTGGGCGTCACCTTCGTCTATGCGGGCGTCCAGAAGCTGAGCGACCCCGGATTCCTGCACCCTGGCGCACCGACCTACATCGGGACCCAGCTCATCGGCTTCGCCAACGGCTCGCCCGGCGGATTCATCCTGACGACCTTCGCGATCCCCCACCCCCTCGTCGCGGGCTTAGGCGTCGCGGTCGTCGAGATCGCGATCGGACTGCTGGCGTTCTTCGGCCTCATGACCCGGTGGGCCGCAATCGGTGGCCTGGCGCTCAACCTGCTGCTGTTCCTGACGGCGAGCTGGCACACCACCCCGTACTTCCTCGGGCCGGACATCGTGTTCGTGTTCGCGTGGCTGCCCTTCGTCATTACGGGCGCCGAGGGCCAGCCGGCGCTGGATCACGTTGCGAGGCGTGGCTCCCCGGCGGTCGCGAGCCGGATGCGCCTGAACCCCGCCGGCGCCGAGCCGGGACCCGAGGAGACGGCGGCGCTCACGCGGCGCGCGTTCGTGGGAGCCGCCGGCGCGGCGACCCTGGCGATCGCCGGGATCGCGGCGCTGGCCAAGGGCTCCTACTCGGGCCCGACCCTCAACGCCAGCCGCAGCTCGAGCCGAAGCTCGGGCAGCTCCGGATCAAACGGCCACGCCAGCGCCGGGGCCTCAGACACCGGTGGATCAACATCTCAGGCATCGAGCGTCCCGGCTAACGCCGTGAAGATCGGGCCGTCGAGCCAGCTGCCGAAGGGCCAGGGCGCGATCTACCGCGACCCCTCGACGAGCCAGCCGGACATCGTCATCCGCCAATCCGACGGAAGCCTGGACGCGTTCAGCGCGGTATGTACCCACGCGGGCTGCACGGTCGGCTACGAGAGCAGCCAGATCGTCTGCCCATGCCACGGCGGCACGTACGACCCAACGACGGGCCAGGTAACCGGCGGCCCCCCACCAGCTCCATTAGCCCCCAAGAAGGTGACGGAGCAGGGAGGCGCGATCTACGCCATCCCGAGTTAGCCGAGCGGCTCCGGTCCCCGGCGCGATCGCCTTAAGCACGATTGTCTGACAGATATGTCAGACATCGGCGGGCGGCGCGGCGGGTCTTGGAGCCGTCCCGCCTACCCCTTCGGGATCGCGAACATCGACTGAATCCCTGCGGCGAACATCAGGTCTCCCTCGATCTTCAGCTTGCCGGTCAGGAACATCGTCGGCCCGCTGGCGTTGCCGGTCACGAGCTTCAGGAAGTCGATCCCGTTCAGCTTCAGCGTCACCCGGGGATCCGATGACGGCGCCGGGCTGGTCGTGCATTTGCCGTCTGCGACCACGGCCTCCCAATGGTCCTCGCCACCATCGGGGCGTCCGGTGATCTTCCAGTGGATGACCGCGGATTTGCCGCCGCCGCGGTAGTGCTCCTCCATCCGCTTGAAGATCTCGCGGACGATCTGATCGCGCAGCGGCCCCTCCATCGCCTCGCGCAAGTCCTGGTCCTTGGCCTGCCCGATGTTGCGCGCGAATTCCTGGGCATCGACGGCGGACGTGTCGATCGATTCCGTCTCGTTGCTCATCGTGCTCCCCGTCTCGTTAGCGAATGCGAGCCCCTGAGATGGCGCGCGAGATCACCAGCCGCTGGATCTCCGACGTTCCCTCGAAGATCGTGTAGATCTTCGCGTCGCGGTGCATCCGCTCGACCGGG
>VAYL01000059.1:0-2028 GCA_005884305.1 Actinomycetota bacterium | reverse complement strand
CGGTCGCCCAGACTGCGACCTCACCGGCCTTCAGCTTCGACATCGAGCCCTCGGCGCTGTCGAAGTCCTTCCCGGTCCGGCCCATCCACGCCGCTCGCCACACGAGCAGCCGCGCCGCGTCGATCTCCATCTTCATGTCGGCGAGCGCGAACGCGATCGCCTGGTTCTCGACGATCGGGCGCCCGAACTGCTCGCGCTGCTTGGCGTAGTCCAGTGAGTACTCGTAGGCGGCGCGGGCGATCCCGACCGCCTGCGAGCCGACCGTGGGGCGCGACACCTCGAACGTCTTCATGGCGGCCTGGCCGCGCGAGCTTGAGCCCTCACGGGCGCGAGCGAGGCGCGCGTCGAGCTTCTCCTTGCCGCCGAGGAGGCATGAGCCCGGCACCCGGCAGTCGTCGAGATGCACATCGGCCGTGTGAGAGGCCCGGAGGCCGTGCTTCTTCACCTTCGAGCCCTGCTCGAGCCCGTTGGTTCCCGGCGGCACCACGAAGGCTGCGTGCCCGCGAGCGCCCAGCTCGCGGTCGGCGCTGGCGATGACGACGTGCACGCCCGCGATCCCGCCGTTCGTGGCCCAGGCCTTCTGGCCGTTCAGGACCCACTCGTCCTTGTCCTCGTCGTACTTGGCGCGCGTGCGGAGACGTCGGAGCCGGCGTCGGGCTCGGACGAGCAAAAGGAAGCAACCCTCGGCTCGTCCTGGTCGCCGAAGCACTGCGGAACCCATTCGACGAGCTGGTCAGGGGTGCCCGCCGAGTAGATCGCGGCGACGGCGAGGGTCGTGCCCATGATCGACATCCCGATCCCGGCGTCGCCCCAGAAGAGCTCCTCATTGACGATGGGCATCGTCAGTCCGGTGGGGTCCATCCAGAACTGCGCGAGGCCCTCGAATCCGTAGAGGCCGATCTTTGCCGCCTCGTGGATCACGGGCCACGGGGTCTCCTCGCGCTCGTCCCACTCGTGCGCGGCGGGACGGACCACTCCCTCCGCGAAGCCATGGACCCACTCCCGGATGTCCTTCTGGTCCTGGCTCAGCTCGAGGCTGAATCCCGGCTCCGACTCACCAGCGCCGTTCTCCGCGCCGGTTGCCTGCGCGACCATCTCCTCTGCTGACTGAGTTGCTTCCATTCTCAGAAGATTACATCAATTGATGTCACATAGCTCCATGTCCCGAGCACCCCGCCGTAGGCTGGGCCGATGACCGAGCTCCAGCCGATCCGGCCCGGGCTGTGGCGCTGGACCGTCACGCATCCGGAGTGGGCCCCGGGCGCGAAGCCGGAGAGTCCCGCGGATTGGCCGCGAGACGTGGGTTGCGTCCTCTACGACGCGCCGGATGCCACCGTCCTGATCGATCCCCTTCTCCCCGATGGCGACGACGCTTACGCGGCGCGGCTCGACCGACATGTCGCCAAGCGCGGATTGCCGGTCTCAATCCTGACGACGATCAAATGGCACCGGCGCAGCCGCGACCAGCTCGCCCGGCGCTACGCGGCGCGGACCTCGCGGGCCAGGGCCCAGCTTCCAGCCGGAGTCGAGGTGAAGCCGATTCGTGGGGCCGGCGAGGCGACGTTCTGGCTGCCCGAGCACCGGGCGCTCGTGCCCGGCGATCGCCTCATGGGCGCGCCTGACGGCGGCCTGCGTCTGTGCCCGGAGTCGTGGCTCGGGTATCTGCCGGCCGACTCGCGGCCGACGCTTGCCGAGCTCGCCGCCCGCATGCACCCGCTGCTCGACCTGCCGATCGAGATGGTCCTCGTCTCACACGGCGACCCGGTACTGACTCACGGGCGCGAGGTGCTGGCACGCGTGCTCGACCTAGGCCGACGCTGACGGCGCGGCCGTCGGCGTACTTCGCTCCAGCGCGTCCCAGCCCGTGTCGCGTTCGCGCTCGGCCAGCTCGGTGGCGTATCCGCCGCGCAGCCCGAACAGCCGCTTGGCGACCAGGAGGTAGATCACGATCGCGAGGTTGAGCAGGAGCGCGGTGACCTTGAACCACGACACGTGGGAAGTGAGCTCGTAGATCTCGAGCGGGATCAG